>CBFGZJ010000001.1:0-45446 GCA_965653215.1 uncultured Sphingomonas sp.
GAGACTGCCGCGGCCGAGCGGATGAGCTACGTCATCATCGTCCCGGCCATGTACAATCTCTGTCTGCGTGAACCGGATTTCGCAAAGTTCGACCTGTCGCATTGGCGGGTCGGAAGCTTTGGCGGAGCGCCTATGCCGGCCAGCGTGCTTGAGACGCTTGCCGCGACGAACCCGAACCTGGCGATGCACAATGTCGACGGCGCCACGGAGACGACCTCTCCAGCCGTGATCATGCCGGCTAGCGAAACACGAAGCAGGCTCGGACAAGTTGGCAAGCCGCTGTCCTATTGTGACATCGTGGTCATGGATGAAAGTGGCCGTGAAGTACCGACCGGTGAGCAAGGCGAGATATGGATTTCAGGACCGAACGTCGTTCCCGGTTATTGGGGCAATGACGCGGCGACCGCATCCTCAATCGTCAACGGATACTGGAAGTCGGGCGACATCGGCAGCATGGACGCAGACGGCTACCTGACCCTGCATGATCGGGTAAAGGACATGATCAATCGCGCCGGGTACAAGGTGTACTCGGTCGAGGTTGAGAACGTCCTCGCTTCCCATCCGTCGATTATCGAGGCTGGTGTGATCGGGCGCCCCTGTCCTGTGCTGGGGGAGCGCGTCGAGGCCTACGTCGTGTCTGGCGATGCTCTTGACGAGGCCGAGCTTCGGCAGTTCTGCTCCCGACAACTTTCAGACTATAAAGTGCCTGATCATATCTACTTCATCGATGGGGCCTTGCCGAGGAACGCCAACGGCAAGCTGATGAAGGCGGTCCTGCGCGAGTGGGATCAGGCCGCCCAGCAACAAGAGCGCTGATCTCCAGACCCCCTTAGCGTACCTCAAGATCCCGCGCATAGCTGCGCGACGCCGCCCAGAAGATCACGCCTCCCAATACCATCAGCAGGCTGATTAGCAGCATGCTATAGCGAAGCGCCTCCTCGCCGAACCGTGCCGTGAAGAGATCACTCACAGATCCAGCCACGACCGGGCCAATCATGCTTCCGACCAGGTTGATGATGACGACCAGCATGGCGATCGCTTGCGTTCTCAATTCTGGCGGTGCGAGTCTGGCCGCGGCCGAGAACGAAGGCCCCATCCATAGCGACGCCAGGAACGCGGTGAAGATCGAGAGGATTGCCACCCAAGGGACCTGCTGTCCCATCAGGTGAAGCGCGGCCCCGCCAGGGAGAGTGAACATGATGACCGTGAGCGGGAAAGAGATCAGAAACCCGATAGCGGGAATCCGCAACTGCCAGCGCTGGTTGCGTGGTACCAGAGCGTCGACGATCGCGCCGCTCGCAAAGCTGCCGGCAATCCCCCCAATCGCGGCACCGATTCCCAACCATGCTCCCGCTTCCAGCATGGTCATGCCGTGCGACCGCATGAAATAAGTCGGGATCCAGACCGCGCCCGCATAGCCGTAGATATTGTAGACACCCATCCCCAAGGCGAGCAGCCGCAGAGACGGGATCTGCATACATGTCCGTATGCTGGCGATCATCGATGGGGGTTTCGACTGGCTCGTTTGTTCCGCAAGATCCCTCCGCCGTTTGGGACCGGTCAGCCAGATCAGGATCGCTAGCGGGATTCCTGGGACGGCCAGAGCGATGAAGGCAGCCCGCCAGCCCCAGGCACCGGCGATTGCCGCTCCGCCAGCAAGGCCGAGCAGAATCCCGAAATAGGTACCCGACGAGAGAATACCCATGGCCGTCGTTCGTCGCCGCTCGCTGAACAGATCAGCGACGAGCGATTGCGAGGGGGGCATGCCGCCGGCTTCACCCACGCCGACCACAACACGAGCCATCGCGAGTTGCCAGATATTGACCGCTATCCCGCAGGCCGCTGTCGCGATGCTCCAGGTTGCGGCAGCCACGGCGAGCACGCCGCGCCGTGACCATCGATCGGCGAGCCGCGCCAGTGGCATGGTCAGCACGATATAGCTGACGATGAATCCGGGTCCTGCGATTAGACCGAGCAGGCTGTCGCTGACCCCGAACTCCTGCTTGATTGCTGGAATCAGGATCGAGAACAGGTGGCGGTCAGCATAGCTGAGCGTATTGGCCAGCAGCAGCAGGGTCAGAAAATAGGCAGCGTAAGCCGGAGAATGAGAAGCAGAGGAGTTCGTCCGTATACTACTCGCATCCACTGCATCCACTCCGCTTTTGTTTTATGGCCGCAGTGAACGCGATTAACGACGTGATTGCAAACCACAACCGACGCAGATGATTACGGCTTAATGGTCTGCTGTCTCAGCCGGGCCGAGGCCGTCAGGACGGGTGCTTCGGCCGATGTGCCGACCTCCACTTGATAGGTGCTATCGGCAACGACCCACCGACGTTGCGTGGCGTCAAAGCTCGCAAGGATCCGCGGGTCGGCAGTGACGCGCACTTCCCGAGATTCGCCCGGCTTCAACGTTGGACGTCCCCAGCCGATCAGCCGCTTGGGCTTGCCGGGAGTTCGAACATAGACTTGCGCGACGTCTGCGCCGGCACGCTGGCCGGTGTTCTGCACGGTGAAGCGCACCTCCAGCCGATCTCCGTCCGTAATCTTCAGACCGTTATAGCGGAAGCTCGTGTAGCTGAGACCGTGTCCAAATGCATAAAGCGGCTTGCGCTTGGTTCGATCGAACCAGCGGTATCCCACGTCGGAGCCTTCGGGATAGCTGAAGGAGAATGGCACCTTGTCGGCCTGCGTGCCGTAATTGGCTTTCTCCGCATTGGTCGGTGCCGGAACATCCCATCCTGGCAGCTTGGGCAGTGGCAATTGATCGAGGGAGGCCGGCCAGGTCAGCGGGAGGTGGCCAGATGGATTGACCGATCCTGCGAGGACTCGGGCGATCGCGTCACCGCCACGCTGGCCGGGATACCACGCAACCAGTACTGCCGGTACCTGCTCGATCCACGGCATCGCGACCGGGTTGCCGGTTTCGAGAACAACCACCGTATTGCGGTTGGCCTTGGCAACCCTGCTGATCAGCTCATCCTGGCCAGCGCCAAGACTCAGATCGCTCGCGTCCGTAGATTCGAGGAACCATTTTTCCGCAAACACGACGGCAACGTCGGCTTTTGCTGCCAAGGCTGCTGCGGCGGCGGGGTCGGTGCCGTCGGCGAAATCAACCGCAGCGTTGGGAAACGCAGCCTTGATCGCGCTCAAGGGCGGCGTGCCCCCATAGCCGCGCTTAATGAACGCGAGCAGACCTTCGCCTTTGACCCGTTCTTCCAATTTCAATCCGCCGACGGGGATTACTTGGCTGGACCCGCCACCGATCAATACGCCGATGTCGGCATGTCCTCCGATCACCGCAATTCTTTTGGCGCTCGACGCCAGCGGAAGCACGCCCCGTTCATTGCGGAGAAGAACGAGACCCGCCTCCGCCTGAGCCAAGGCAACTTCTGAGTTGGCCTTATAATCGATGGGCGTGCCCGCGACGGGTGGGGACTCAACCAAGCCATGCGCGAACATCGCCCGCAAGATCCTGCGGACTGCAGCGTCCACCTTCGACTGCGGAATCTGCCCTGCTGCCAAGGCCTGCTCCAGCTCGGGCCCGAAGAACCGCTTGCGATCGAGCTGATAGCCCGACTGCTGGTCCAGTCCCGCCTCCAGTGCGCCCGCCGAATGGACGGAGCCCCAATCCGACATCACGAAACCGTCGAATCCCCAATCGCGCCTGAGCACGTCCGTGAGGAGGAATCTATTCTCGCAGGCGTAGATCGAATTGACCTTGTTGTAGGCGCACATGACTGAGCCGGGGCGGCCGATCTCGGTCGCGATCTGAAACGCGAGCAGTTCGCTTTCGCGCATCGGCGCTTCCGCCATGTCGACGGAGTGAACGTTCCGCCCAGTCTCTTGGTTATTGAGCGCGAAATGCTTGATCGTTGAGATGATGTTGTTGCTCTGAATTCCCGCAATCGCCCGACCACCCAGAACGCCGGTCAGCAGCGGGTCTTCGCTGATATATTCGAAATTCCGGCCAGCTCTGGGATCGCGAATGAGGTTTACCCCGCCGCCGAGCATCACGCCGAAGCCCTTTGCTCGGGCCTCGGAGCCGATCATGGCCCCGCCGCGGTAAGCCAGTTCCGGGTCCCACGAAGAGCCAAGCGCAAGTGAGGAGGGCAGCGCGGTCGCGACATCGCCTTTCCGCTGATGCCCGAGGTTCGCCACCCCAAGGCTGGCATCAGTTTCCGCAACCCCAGGGATTCCCAGACGAGGCACGCCTGAAATGTGGCCGGCGCCGATGGGCAGGGGCGCTCGCTTCGACTGCGGGACCATTAATGGCATGGGGACGCTCAGAAGGTCGAGCTTCTCTTGCTGCGTCATCGCTTTCAGGGCGGCATCCGCTCTAGCATCCGGAGATAGTGACGCATCCAACCAAGGACCGCTGATCTTTCCAGCAACCGTGGGCTGGCTCCGCACGGGGGAATGTATCGAAAGCATTGCAGCGCTGCCGACGATCACAGCGGTTGCCAGTTTGAGTCGTGAATGCGTGATCATGTTCATCGACCGTCCTCTTCCTGATGGGCGGGTTCTAAGTGACAGCAGTGTGACCGGCAAACTCAATATCGTACGGATTGGTTCGATAATATCGGTTCCGGTCCTTCCAAAAACACCGAAGCTGTGGTTAGCTTGCGTCAATGATTGCCCACTGGAATATAGGTTGAAGATCCAGCAGTCGAACCACTCGACAGGTCCATCACGCCGTGGACGTCCTACCAAGGCTCAGGCACAGGCAATTGATAGCGCTATCTTGGACGCGGCTTCGCGGCGCTTTCTCTCGACCGGCTATCACTCCACCTCCATGGAGCAGGTTGCTGCCGAAGCGCGAGTGTCCAAGGGTACGTTGTACGCGCGGTTTGCCACGAAGGACGTCCTGCTCCGCGCTGTCGTGGAGGAGAAAGTTCAGTCCTGGTCCGATGCTTCCAGCAGTCAGCAAGTGTCCCTTGGTGTGGACTTGCATGAACGGCTCACTCACCATGCGAGAACGATCATGTCGTACCTTGCTTCTGAGGATGTCGGACGGATGGAGGCGCTGATTATGGGCGGCCCCGGCTTCCCTCAGCTCGCCTCACTGATGCATGAGATTGGCTTCAATTTCACTGTTAACATGCTTGCCGAGGATATCCGCAATTTCACCCCTGCTACCCACGCTTTGGGGCTCGCACCTGAACGCGTTGCGGAGATAATGCTGTCGGCGATGTGGGGCTGGTACCGCGCGGAGGCGATGGTGAGGAAAGTCGATCTAGAGGAGGCGATGGCCTACGCCCAGAGTGTGGTTGATCTGGTGGTGGCCGGCCGCTCGTTATCGTGAGCCGCTGCACCCATGCATGAAAAATGCCGCGCCGGGGGACTCCCGGCGCGGCATTTCGAAGCCAACTTCTTTGAAGTTACTTCTTCGCCGGAAGCTTCGCCAGATCGGCGTCGATCGCTGCCAGAAGCTTGTCGGTGATCTGGTCCGGCGAGTATTGCTGGATGTCCTTCAGCGTCATCGCTCGGGCCATCTCGATCTGATCGTTGGTGGCCAACTCCGGGATATGCTTCACCAGCACCGCCTTGGCAGCTGCGTCGTCGAGAAGCGTTCCGATTTCGGTGGTCGACGAACTGTAAGTCGCAGACTGAGCCGACGCGACAGTCGGGGCGGTCATGAGGGCCGCCGCAGCAGCGATAAAAGCGAGTTTGCGCATATTCGAATCTCTCCAAAGGCCGAGTCGGCTGGACGGTGAAATACCGTTATCTTGCTTTCTGCACAATGAACTAATCGAACGCGGCCGTTTGCTTTATTGATGCCTAGCTGTGGCAACCACCGTCGACCCGCACCACCTCGCCATTGATGAATGCTCCATCGTCCGACGCCAGCATCGCAATGAGACCGGCGACCTTCGACGGGTCCCCATATTCGCCATTGGGCCGCATCAGGTGAGCGAACAGGGACATGTCGGGATTGTCGGGGAAGCCGCCGGCGCCCATGGCCGCGGTCATCGGCGTCGCGATTCCGCCGGGAGCAACCGCGTTCACCCGGACTCCTCTGTTCATATATTCCCACGCCAGCGTGTGCGTCAGCGCGGCGACTCCTCCTTTACTGGCCGCATAGGCAGCCATGTAGGGGTGGCCGAAAAAGGAAGAAGTGGACGCCGCATTGACGATGTTCCCTTTCGTTTCCAGCAGGTGTGGCAACGCTTCGCGGCAGCTGAGGAAGGTTCCGACGAGATTGATCTGTAAGATGCGCGTGAAATTCTCCACCGTCTCCTCAGTCGAGTGAACGGCTCTGAGGACCCCGGCCATGTTGATCAGCACGTCGAGCTTCCCGGCTGTTCCAATGAACTTCGAAAAGACCTCTTTGATCGCGGCCTCGTCCGTGACCGAGGCAACGGCGTAGGACGCAGAACCAGACCCGCTGGCCTGATCGACAGCCTCTTTCAGTCCATCCTCGTTGAGGTCGACGCCGAGCACAGTCGCACCCTCCGCGACTAGCCGGCAAAGCGTCGCTCGCCCAATTCCCGTGGCAGCACCAGTGATGATCGCCGCCTTGCCTGCAAACCGCTCAAGTCCACTCATTGAAAATCTTCCCTCAGCTGATCCTATCCACTGCCACGAGCGATGAGTTTCAACCGCCCGTGACCTCAATCACGATTTTGCCCCGTACATGCCCCGCTTCGCTTTGTCTGTGGGCCTCGGCGATGTCCTGCAACGGCATGATTACCGCGACCGGGGGCCGAACCGCTCCGCGAGCAACGAGCTCAGCCAGGCCCGCGAGGTGAACGGGAAGGCGCTCGATCGCCACCATGTTGGACTTGATCGTGACCCCTAGACTGGCGGCGGCCTGCTTCTCTTCGGCGCCCGCTTCGGAGATGAGAGTCTCGATCTCGACGAACGTGCCGCCCGGGCGGACCAATTCGGTCGCGTGCGGGAGGATGCTGTCCAGACCGACTGCGTCGAGAACCAAGTCGAACCCGCCCGATGCGAAGTCCCGGGCCTCCGCCAGCATGTTGCCGCCGCGGTAATCAATGGCGAAATCCGCACCGAGATTTTGCACATAGTCGACGTTTGCGGGTGAACAGGTGGCGGCGATCCGCGCTCCCACCGCACGCGCAATCTGGATGGCGATGGAACCGACGCCGCCCGCGCCGCCATTGATCAGAACTGATTGGCCTGCCTTTAGGCCACCAACGTCGACCAAACCGCCGAAGGCCGTCGTTCCGGCAGTTGGCAAGGCCGCAGCCTCGGCTAGCGAAATGCCCTCCGGTAGCGGAGCAAGCATCCATTCCGAAGCGATGCAATATTCAGCATAGGAGCCGTCGAGGCCCTGCCCTTGTCGGGACGTGCCGAAAACCCGATCACCCGGCCGGAACTTCGTCACGCCAGGGCCGACCTCCGCGACGGTCCCGGCGAGATCGAACCCGAGGACGAACGGGAAATGATAGTCGATATACTTGCTTAGCAGGCCACGCCGGGCCTTGCAGTCCGCTGGATTCACGCTCGTGAAGCCAACTTGGACCAAGACCTCACCCTCGCCAGGCTTCGGGCGCCGGATGTCGCCCCAGTGGAGGACTTCGGGCGGTCCGAATCGATCGATCACCATCGCACGCATCGTCTGGTCCACTTCACGAATGGATCGGAGGAGGGAATAGCAGCTGTGATGTGTTGAGTGGTGCCCAGGGACGGAATCGAACCGCCGACACTGCGATTTTCAGTCGCATGCTCTACCAACTGAGCTACCTGGGCTCCCGAGCGAAACGGACGTTCCGATCAAGCGACGCGCTCCCTAACTGTCGCTATGGCCGCTGTCCACCCCGTCCGCTGAGGGACCGGGAACGCGATAGCCCTCATCCAACCAGCGCAGCAGGTCGCGGTCCTTGCATCCGCGCGAACAGAACGGAGCTTGAGCGGGCACCGATGGCTTTCCACAAGTGGGGCAGGGCTTAGGTCCGCTGTTCGGCATAGCCGCCAGACATGGCGAGCCCTGGAACGGTTCGCAAGGTGACCTCGCCGCCAACCTCCCGGGCGAGTTGATCCAGCCAACCACGATTTCGCTCCAGCGCAGCGATGACTGCCGGATGCGCGGCAAGGCGGATCATTCCACTGGCCTTGGCGGCTTGGCGGAGCAGCGCACGCGCCTCGGCATTTGCGCGGTCGGCATAGAGTTCCACCAATGACGCAGACCGGCGCGGGCGGACGACCTGAACGAAGCCGAAGCCGTTGACGGCGGTCCGCTCAAACGGAACATCGCCGAGAGAGGCGTCGAGCGCGGCAGCAGCGGCCTGCCGCGATGATTTTCCAGACGTGGTCGGAAGGTCGATCCCGATGGAGCCTTCGATCCCGAGCCGCCTGATGGCTGCTCCAGCGGCCTCAGCGCCTGACCTCGCGAGTTGCTCCGACGGGAGGAACCCATCCACGTCGATTAATGTCATCGCGGGAGTTGGGGAGATACGCAGCTCGCCGCCCGGAAATCGCACCAGCCCGCTTGCGGCTTCGCCCAGCAGGTCGAGCCAACCAGTCTCTTCGAACAGGTCATTTGCGTGAAAATGGAAAGGCACTTCACGCGCCCCCAACTGCTCGGCCAGGTCGATCACCGCCAGTTCCGCATCAGTGGCTCGACCGATCATCCTCTTCCACGGCTCAAGGCCCGGAATGGATTCCCGCAGGATCTCGAGACGAAACGGCTGACCTTCGCTGATGCCGCTAGGCCTGACCGGAAGCAGTGCCTCGCGGCCATCCGCCAGACGTGCCACCGCGTTCCGGCCATTGCTGCCAATGCTGACTAGCGTTGCGGGGACCACAGAGCCTGCCGGAATGACTTCGTCGAGCTGAATGCGCGCCTCGATGATTGCGCCGCCGCTCACCAGGATGGCGCGGGTTTCACCGATGCCGCGCTCGATCAGCCATTCACGGGAGGGGATAACCCGCCCCTTTCAGCATCGACCGAGTCTCCGCCAGAGGAAGACCCACGACGTTCGAGTAGCTTCCGGCGATGTGGCGAACATAAACCTCGCCATAACCCTGGAGAGCATAGCCGCCGGCTTTCCCGCGCCACTCACCATGACTGGCGTAATAATCGATTTCCTCGGCCGAGAGTCGCTTGATCGCGATCATGGTTTCGACCACTCGACTGAGGACTTGGCCCTGTGGAGTTGCGAGCGCGACCCCAGTCATCACACGGTGCCGCCGTCCGGACAGAAGGTCCATGCAGCGTCGCAGCGTGGCCTCATCTTCCACCTTGGGGAGAATGCGGCGACCGACCGCGACGACAGTGTCCGCTGCCAGCACCATGGCATCGGGTTCACGTTCGGCTACGACCGCAGCCTTCTCGCGCGCCAGTCTCTCCGCATGCGCGCGTGGAAGTTCCCCCCTCGCCACCGACTCGTCGATGTCGGCGGGGACCACGGCGTCAGGGCTGACGCCGATGCGGTTCAGCAGGTCGATCCGGCGCGGACTTGCCGACGCTAGAACCAGTCGCACGGGCTGGACGCCTCAATCAGGCGCCGGGCGGGCCTCCGCGACCCGGCATGAAGCGATAGGTTATGCGCCCCTTGGTCAGGTCGTAAGGGGTCAGCTCGACCAGCACTTCGTCGCCTGTGAGCACGCGGATACGATTCTTGCGCATTTTGCCGGCCGTATGGCCGAGGATTTCATGGCCGTTTTCGAGCTCGACGCGGAACATTGCATTGGGCAGCAGCTCGACGACCCGGCCCCGCATCTCCAGAAGTTCTTCCTTGGCCATTCACATCCTTGCAGCGACAGTTGCGCGGCGCCGCTTAAACGCTCGACCAACAAAAGGAAAGCAGCGTGCGAGCCCTGTTCAAATTCAATGGTCGAGTCCCGAGCGGAGTCTGCACTCCGCTCGAGAGCCGATCGCGTTCGCTAAAGTCCTGCAGCAGCTCCGCCACCGGCCGCCAAGGCCGAGAGCAAAAGCAGGGCGACGATGTTGGTGATCTTGATCATCGGGTTCACGGCTGGGCCGGCGGTATCCTTGTAGGGATCGCCGACGGTATCACCGGTTACGGCTGCCTTATGGGCTTCCGAGCCTTTGCCGCCATAATTGCCGTCCTCGATATATTTCTTGGCATTGTCCCATGCGCCGCCGCCCGACGTCATCGAGATCGCGACGAACAGGCCGGACACGATGACACCGAGGAGCAATGCACCCAACGCCGCGAGCCCCTGAGCCCGGTCCCCGGCAACGAACGAGATGCCGAAGAATACGACGATCGGAGCCAGCACCGGCAAAAGCGAGGGCAGGATCATCTCGCGGATGGCGGCGCGAGTGACCAGGTCGACCGTGCGTGCATAGTCAGGACGGCTTGATCCATCCATGATGCCAGGGTTGTTCCGGAACTGCTCACGAACTTCCTCGACCACCGCGCCGCCAGCGCGGCCGACAGCAGTCATCCCCATCGCTCCGAACAGATAGGGGAGCAGGGCGCCGAGCAGCAGGCCGACGATGACGTAAGGGTTGGACAGGCTGAATAGGGCGTCAAGGTCGGTGTTGACACCGATCTCGGAGCCGAACTCCCGCAGGTCCGCGGTGTACGCGCCGAACAGAACCAAAGCCGCCAGGCCGGCCGAGCCGATCGCGTAGCCCTTGGTCACTGCCTTGGTCGTGTTGCCCACGGCGTCGAGGGCGTCGGTGCGGGTGCGCACCTCATCCTCCAGGCCCGACATCTCGGCGATGCCGCCGGCATTGTCGGTAACCGGCCCGTAAGCATCGAGAGCAACCACCATCCCGGCCAGCGCCAGCATCGCCGAGGCGGCGAAGGCAACGCCAAGCGCGCCCGCCAGCTGGTAGCTGACGATCACGCCGGCGACGATCACCAGCGTCGGTAGGGCGGTGGATTCAAGGCTGATCGCCAGGCCCTGGATGACGTTGGTGCCGTGGCCGGTTTGGGACGCCTTCGCGATTGACTTGACTGGCCGGTAGTTGGTGCCGGTGTAATATTCCGTGATCCACACGATGAGACCGGTCACGGCCAGGCCGACGAGGCTGGTCCAGATCAGGTTGATCGCCGGAAAGGACAGCCCTTCAGCAGTGGTGATGCGCTGGTCGAGGTCGCCCCCGAACACCCACCAGGTGCCGGCGACGATTGCGAGGCCGCCAAGGATCGTTGCCGTCCAGAAGCCCTTGTAGAGAGCGCCCATGATCGACTGCTTGCGGCCAAGCTTCACCATGTATGTGCCGATAATCGAGGTTATGATGCACACGCCGCCAATCAGCAGCGGAAGCGCCATCAACGTCGGGAGCAGCGGCGAGCCCTTCATAAACAGGGCGACGCTGACCATCGTAATGCCGACCGTAACGACATAGGTCTCGAACAGGTCGGCTGCCATTCCGGCGCAATCGCCGACATTGTCGCCGACGTTGTCCGCGATGACCGCCGGGTTGCGGGGGTCGTCCTCAGGAATGCCCGCTTCCACCTTGCCGACCAGATCGGCGCCGACGTCAGCCGCCTTGGTGAAGATGCCGCCACCAAGACGCGCAAAGATGGAGACGAGCGAGGCGCCAAGCGCGAGCGCCGTCAAGGCGGTCACCACGACGCGGTCGTCCGGCGCGTATCCGGCAGGGCCGGTCAGGTACCAGAACACTCCCGAGATCGCGAGCAGCGCCAGTCCGGCGACCAGCAAGCCAGTCACCGCGCCGGCGCGGAACGCGACCGTGAGGCCGCGCTGAAGCCCGCTCCGAGCCGCTTCGGCCGTGCGGACGTTCGCCCGGACCGAGATGTTCATGCCGATGAAGCCGGCCGCTCCCGACAGGATCGCACCGATCAGAAACCCGACTGCGGAGATGCCGCCAAGGAAGATGAACACGATCACCGCAACGACGATCCCGACGATCGAAATCGTCGTGTACTGGCGCCGCAGATAGGCGGACGCGCCTTCCTGGATCGCGCTGGCAACTTCGATCATGCGTTGGTTACCAGGCGAAGCGCGAAGCACCTGCTGGCTGGTGACGATGCCGTAGAGCAGCGCAATGACGCCGCAAACCATGGCGATCAGAACGACAGTCATAATGAGACTTCCCCCCTTTTAGCGGATCGGCTGCCGCAGCCGTCCCCAGTTGGCGCAGAGTTCTAGGAGGGCGTTAAACGCCTGTCCAGCCGATTGGGGTTCAGCTTAGGTGAAGGAGAAGAGCGCTGGCCATTCCGGACGCAAAGCCGGCAAGCGCGATCAGAGTTCGGCGGCTAATCAGGACGATGGACATGACCCAAACGCTCCGGAAGAGGGATCGGGCGTCCCTCGTCGAACAGCGAAGGGGAGGCGCCGGGGACGAGGGACCCGATCGCTGTCATGCTGCACCCCGAAGGTAAATGAAGCGTAAACGGATCAATGTTGGGGGGAAGGGCCGCGAGCAGAGCATAATCGTCGCCGCCAGTGGCAGCGAACATGCGTCCTTCCAGCCCGCCTCCGACAATCGCAATGAAGTCGCGGGAGAGCGGCAGCGCCTCCAGGTTGATCTCAGCTCCGCATCTGCTGGCTGAGCACAACCGCTGACAGTCGAGCAGCAGTCCGTCCGAGACGTCCATCATCGCTGTCGCCATGGGTGCGAGCGCCAGTCCAGCAGCCAGCTGCGGAACCGGCCGGCGGTAGGTCTCAACCAGCAGGCCGGACGCCTTCGGATCGTCAAGCAAGAGCTTCAATCCCGCGGCCGCATCACCGACGATGCCGACCAGCCAGAGCCGGTCGCCCGGCCGCCCTCCGGCGCGCGACGGAGTGCAAGACGAAGCAGAGCCGACCGCGGTCAGGCCCAAAACGCGAGGAGCGTCGTTCGGAAGAGCGATCGTGTCGCCTCCGATCAGCGGCAGGCAATAGCTTGAGCAGCAGGCCTCGACGCCGTCCAGGAACCGCTCTTCCCACGCTTCATCGCCGTTAAGCGCAAGGGAGAGCAGTGCACCTCTGGGAGTGGCTCCCTTGGCAGCGAGATCCGACAGATTCACAGCGACCAGCTTCCAGCCGACGCTCTCCGGCGGATCGAACGGAAAATAGTGAATGCCTTCTGCGATGCTGTCGTGAGTCAGGACGAGACCGTCGAGCACCGCCGCGTCGTCAAGCAGGCCGCGGGCGGCCGGATCGTTGGTCATTCGCCGCAGCCGCTCGTGCGCGCTGCGCTCATCCATCAGGAGCGAACCGCCTTGGCAATAGCATCGAGCAGCCCGTTCACGAACGCGGACTCTCGCTTGTCGAAGAAGGCGTGGGATACGTCGACATATTCGCTGATGACGGTGGCGGTCGGCACGTCCTTGCGCGCCAGTAGCTCGTAGGTGCCGGCCCGCAGGATCGCTCGCATTGGCCGGTCGATCCGCTCGAGCGTCCACCCCGCCGCGAGGCGGCCACGGATTAACTCGTCGATTTCGGCTTTGCGTGCGTCCGTACCGATCACCACATCGTCGAAGAAATCTACCTCGGCTTCCGCGTAGGTCGCGTCCTCAATGGTAGCGCCGAGCCGGTGCTCGTGGAATTCGTGCAGCAGCCGGGCCACGGGAGTGGCCTCCATCTCCAGCTGGTAGAGGGCCTGGACGGCGGCAAGGCGCGCGGCGCTGCGCGATCGGGAACGAGCGGTGGCAACCATTCGCCGCGCCTTAGCGGGCTCTCACGCTCATGGATAGCTGACCGTCATGGGAACTTCGGGAAGGGGGATGAATTCGCTCTGGTCGTCAGGTGGCAACGCGAACTCACCCGCTTTCCACGCGCGTTTCGCTTCCTGGATACGATCGCGGCTCGACGAAACGAAATTCCACCAGACGTGCCGTTCGCCGTCCATCGGCGCGCCGCCACACAGCATCAGCCGCGCGCCCGAGGCGGAGCGGACCACCGGGCGATGACCTGGGGCGAGCAGGACAAGATGCTGCAGTGGCAGTGGCTGTCCGTCGACGGTAGCATCGCCCTCCAGCAGATAGAGAGCCCGCTCGTCCGCCTCGCGATCGATCTCGATCGATCCCGTCGGAGCCAGGACGAGCGCGGCATAAAGTGTTGGAGAATGACAGGTCACCGGGGAGCGGGCGCCGAATGCTTCACCCATGATCAGCCGGAGCTCCACGCCGTCCCCCTCGACCCGCGGTAATTGAGCGGCAGTCACATGCTCGAATGCGGGGGCGAGCTCTTCCTTGGCTTGGGGAAGCGCAAGCCAGGTCTGAATTCCATCGAGCACCGCGCCGTTCGCGCGCTCATCGGCCGGTGAGCGCTCGGAATGGCTAATCCCGCGCCCGGCGGTCATCAGATTGACCGCACCAGGCTCGATCCGCTGCACCGTTCCCAAGCTGTCGCGATGGTCGATCGCTCCTTCAAACAGGAAGGTCACGGTCGCGAGGTTGATATGGGGGTGTGGGCGGACATCGATCCCCTCTCCGCGACCGAGCCGGGCCGGGCCCATCTGATCGAAGAAGATGAACGGGCCGACCATGGTCCGCTGCTTGTGCGGTAGCGTGCGGTGGACCTTGAACCCGCCGAGGTCGTGAGTGACGGGCGCGAGGGTTTGGAGGACTGGACCGGAGCTCACTGAGTCTCCCCCGGAGCAATCGTCTTGATCGACAGCGCATGGATGCGCTGCATCAAATCGCCCAGCGCCGCATACACCATCCTCTGCCGCGCAACGCGCGATTGGCCGATGAAGGCTGCGCTGGCGATGGACAGGGAGAAATGCGACTCTCCTGAACCATCATGGCCGGCATGACCGCGATGCTGATCGCTGTCGTTGCGCAGCGATAAGCTGGTCGGATCAAGCGCTGCTTCGAGGCGTCGTCGGATTTCGGCCGTCACCGGCCCGGTACAAGGATCAGCCATGGCGATTATATAGAAGCGTTGGAGCGAAGAGGAAGTGACAGCGGTGAAGTCAGGACGGATGCATGGACGGGTGGAAGGGGCGGCTGAACGTTGCGCGATGCCCGGCTGCCGCCAGCCGGGCGAGTTCCGAGCGCCGCTGACTGCCGCCGATTTCGATGGACCCGGAACCTGGCGCTGGCTGTGCCTTGATCATGTTCGGGCGCACAACGCCCGCTACAATTATTTCGACGGAATGAGCGCGCAGGAGATTTCTGACGCGCAAAGTCCCTATGGCGGATGGGACCGCGCGGCGCGGGTCTTCGCCACCGGCGGTGCCGATCCCGCACCCGCATGGAGCGACTTTACCGATCCGCTCGATGCAATCGCAATGCGGTTCCGCAATCGCGCTGGACGGTTCGGATCAGACTCCTCAGACACTTTATCGTCGCGATTTTCGGGCCGGGAGCGGCATGCGCTCAGCGTGCTCGGGCTCGGCGATGGAGCCGATCTCCGATCGCTTCGGAAGCGCTATTCAGAGCTGGTGCGAAGGTATCATCCCGACCGCAATGGCGGTGACCGGAGCCATGAGAAGCGGCTGGGCGATGTCATTGCCGCCTACCAGCTGCTCAAGGGTTCGCCAGCCTTTCAGTAGGAGCCGTCACTCCGCGTCGACATAGCCTACGCGCGAGATGAAATCGCCGAGGTACTCAGCCGGCTTCCGTTCCGCCTTGTAGCGATCAAACAGATGGCTGAGCTCCTGCAGGATTGCAGCTTCGCCGATGTTGGCCCGGTGCAGCCGGTTCAGCCGCTCGCCGTGGAAGCCGCCGCCGAGGTAGAGATTATACTTGCCCGGAGCCCTGCCGGTGAAGCCAATCTCCGCCACGTAGGGACGGGCGCAACCATTCGGACAACCGGTCATGCGCATGGTCATCGGCTGATCCAGCAGGCCGCGTTCCTCGAGCAGCCCTTCAACCTTGGTGATCAGGTCCGGCAGATAGCGCTCGGCTTCTGCCATCGCGAGCGGGCAGGTCGGAAGAGCGACGCAGGAGAAGGCGATCGTCCGCAGCGGACTAAGGCCGCTGGCGTCGCCAATTCCATGCTGATCAAGGATGGCGTCGATCTTGCTGCGGTCGCCGTCCGCCACGCCGGCGATGATGATGTTCTGGCTCGGAGTGATCCGGAAATGCCCCGGATGGGCCTCAGCGAGCGCCTTCATGCCATCGAGGATTGCCCGGCCGGGGAGGTTCGACACACGCCCATTCTCGACGAACAGCGTGTAGTTCCAGCTGCCGTCCTCCACCTGTCTCCAGCCGAACAGATCATGATTTTCAGTGAAGCTGTAGGGCTGGGCCGGCTGCAGCGGCTTACCCAGGCGGCGCTCGATCTCGCCGACAATGAACTCCAGGCCCTTGTCGTCGATGGTATATTTGAACCGCGCCCGCTTGCGCTCCAGCCGGTTACCGAAGTCCCGTTGGGTTCCCATGACGGCATCCGCGGATGCGATGAGGTCCGCCTTGTCGATATATCCGATCACGTCGCCAAGGCGGGGATAGGTGTCCGGCTCGTTGTCGGTGCGGCCCATCCCGCCGCCGATGGTGAGGTTGAACCCCTTGAGCTCTCCGTCATCGACCACCGCGATATAGCCGAGATCCTGAGTATAGATGTCGATGTCGTTGTGTGGCGGGATCGCGAAGCCGATCTTGAACTTCCGCGGCATATATTGCTTGCCGTAGAAGGGTTCTTCGTTGTCGGTGGTCGCCACCCGGTCCTCGCCATACCAGATCTCGGCGTAAGCATGGGTCTTGGGGATGACGTGATCGGACAGCTGCTTGGATAGCTCCGCGACTTCGGCGTGCACCTTTCCGTCCGTGGGGTTGGCCGTTGCCATGACGGTACGCGCGTCATCGCCGCAGGCAGCGATGGTGTCGATCAGCACATTGTGCAGCGCCTGAACCGTCGCGCGAATGTCGTTCTTCACGATCCAGTGGAACTGGAACGTCTGGCGCGTGGTCAAGCGAACCGTCTCGCGGCCGTACTGGCGTGCGAGGTCATCGATCACTAGCCATTGCTCAGAAGTGCACACGCCGCCGGGCAGCCGTAGCCGGACCATGAAAGTGAAGTCCGGTTCGAGCTTGCGCCGGCGCCGGTCTTCGCGAGTGTCGCGATTATCCTGCTGATACATGCCGTGAAATTTCATGAGCTTGTTGTCATGGAAGGGCACGGCGTCGGTAATGCGATCAAGCAGCGACGTGTTGATCGTTCCGCGCAGATAATCGCTTTCGAGCTTCAGCTTCTCGTCAGGACCGAGTTTGTCGACTGGCTGCGACAGGTCCTTGCTGCGGTCGATCGGCTTGTTCATCATGGAATTCCGTTCAATACACGTCGCGCAGATAGCGCTTGTCGCGACGCAGCTGCTTTACTTCGTTGACGGCGGCATCGCGCTCGAGATTGCCTCCGGTCATATAGACCTGGATCAACGCCTCTTCGACATCCCCGGCCATCGAGGTTGCATCGCCACAGACGTAGAAGGTCGCGCCTTCCTGCAGCCAGGCATAAAGCTCGGGCGCGCGTTCGGTCATTCGGTGCTGCACATAGACCCGCTCACGCTGATCACGCGAGAACGCCACGTCCATGCGGGTCAGGGTTCCTTCCTCCAGCCACTGCTGCCATTCGAGCTGGTAAAGGAAGTCATGCTTGAAGTTGCGCTCGCCAAAGAACAGCCAGGCCTTGCCGCCCGAGCCGCGCGCTTCGCGCTCCTGCAGGAAGGCCCGATAGGGGGCAACTCCAGTGCCCGGACCGACCATGATGATCGGGGTGTCGTCACTCGGCACATGGAAGTGGGCAGCAGGCTGCACATAGGCCGGGAACGTGTCGCCCGGTTCCGCCCGGTCAACCAGGTGGACGGACCCAACGCCGGCGCGAGGTTCCCCATGGAGCTCGTAGCGGATTGGCGCGACCGTGAGATGGGCCTCGTCACCAACCAGCGAACGGCTTGAAGCTAGGGAGTAGAGCCGTGGCTGCATCGGCCGAAGCGTCTCGAGGAACTTCTGCGCCGAGATTCCCGTCACTGGGAAGCGGCGGATGATGTCGACGATGTGATTGTTGTAAAGCCACTCGCTGCGTTCTGTGCGCTTGTCCTTGCCGAGCAACGCCTTGAGGTCCGCTGCATCGGACAGTTCTGCCCATGCCTCGAGGAAACGCGGGGTCGATACGGTGATTTCGAACCGCGATTCCAATGCATCCGCAAGGTTGAACTTATGTTGCTCGACATTGACGGTTTCGCCGGCGGAAAGCCCTGTCGCGGCAATCACGGCATCGACGGATTGAAGTGAGTTCTTGGCGAAAATCCCGAGCGAATCGCCTGGCACATAAGTGAGCCCGGAGCCGGCGAGATCGACTTCGATGTGCCGCGTGTCCTTGCTCGATTCCGGACTGACCAGGGGGATGTTGGCAAGCAAGGTCGCGTTGAACGGGTTGGCCTTGTCATGCAGCGGAGCGGCCGGCTCATGCGCGACAATTGGCATGGCTGGAACCGTTGAGGTGACAGCGGGTGCGGCGAACAGGGCGGTCATCGCCTCCCGCCAGGCCTTCGCAGCGGCCTCGAAATCGACGTCGCAATCGACCCGATCCGCGACCCGGGTGGCGCCGAGTTCCGCTAGCCGGGCATCGACCTTTTTGCCGGCTTCACAGAAAAATTCGTAGGTCGTGTCACCGAGCGCGAGGACAGCGTAGCGAACGTTGGGCAGCTTCGGCGCGCGCGGCCCCTCAAGGAATTCGAAGAATTCGAACGCGCCCTGCGCCGGCTCCCCTTCGCCATGAGTGGCGATGACGAGCAGCAGATCCTCTTCGTCCTTGAGGGTGCGGACCTTGTAATGGTCTGCGCTGAGTACATTGGGGGTGCGGGCGGAGAGTTCCGAAGCCAACGCGTTGGCTACTGATGCGCAATTTCCGGTTTCGCCGGCATGCAGAATGGTCAGCTTGCGGCCCGATGCAGTCGCGGGCGCTTGACTCAGCGGCAGGGAGTTTCCGTCGCGCAGCGCCGCTCCGACACCGGCGAAGTAGCCGCTGATCCACGCCGCCTGTTCGGCGTTCAGGCCTTGTCCGAGCGCGGTGATTTGGCTGGCCTGAGCCTCGCTCAGCAGGCCTTCTCCGATCATTTGCATCGTCATTCGACATTATCCCCGTGTGCGGGCGCGCCATCGACTGTCGCGAGCAATTTGCCAACCCCTGCTTGCCCCACGACCTCGCCGATCAGCACCAGCGTCGGCGCGTCTGCAGGCAGCATCGGCACGCGATCGGGAAGCTCGCTGACGGTCGAGATCAGGCGCTGCTCTTCCGGCAGTGTTGCGGACGCGACTGCTACTGCCGGTGTCGCGGGGTCGAGCCCCGCCGCCAGCGCCCGCTCGACAAATGGGCCCAGCGTCCGCCTCGGCATGTAGATGACGGTGGTGACACTCCGATCGGCGACGGCCGGCCAATGGATGTCGGAAGGAAGCTTGCCGTCGCTACCGTGGCCGGTGAGGAACTGAACCCGCCGCGCCAAGTGCCGCTCGGTCAAGGACAGACCGAGGGAAGCGGCTGCTCCTTGCGCGGCGGAGACCCCCGGCAGGATGGTCGCGTCGATTCCCGCTTCCCGGCACGCCAAAAGTTCTTCGGCAAGCCGGCCGAAAATCAGCGGGTCGCCGCCTTTCAGGCGCACGACCGACTCTCCGGCAAGCGCAAGTTCCACCAGCAAGGCATTGACATCGCTCTGGCGGCAGGACGGTCCACCGCCCCGTTTCCCCACGCTGACCCGGCGAGCCTCGCGCCGGGCGAGGTCGAGCACCGGGGTGCTGACCAGATCATCGTGAAGAACGACGGTCGCGGTTTGCAGTGCCTGGGCCGTCGCCAGTGTGACATTGCCAACGTCGCCCGGTCCCGAGCCGGCAAAGATGACTCGGCCATCTGCGCCCCGTTCGCTGTCGCAGTCCAGCAAGCGGTCATAGTCCTGTTCGTTCGGAGCGCGGTCCGAGTTGGCAAAGGCGTGCCTTGCGAACTCCTGCCAGAAACGCCGGCGGCGGCCGAAATCGTCGATTTCGGACTTCAGCCGCTGCCGCCACCCGCGGGCCTGCTTCGCCCAGACAGACAAGCCGGAGGGGATGAGCGCTTCGATGCGAGTCCTCAGCAGTTGACCAAGCGCTGGAGCGCCCCCGCCCGTCCCGATCCCAATCACGACCGGGGAGCGGTTGACGATGGTGCCGAAGTTGACCGTCGAGCTCGCCGGCTGATCGATGATGTTGAACGGAACTCCGGCAGCGCGGGCAGAATCTCCGAAACCGTCGTCCTGCTCGGCAATCGCAAGAGCGGCGCCCAACAGATCCTGCGGAGTCCAGCGTCGTTCGTGAAGTTCGAGCGCTGGGTGATCGCTGATCCCAGCGAAAGTCCTCGCACCCTCCACATCCTCGCCGAAGAGCGAGACATGCGCTCCGGCCGCGAGCAGCAGCTCCGCTTTCCACACAGCCATCTCCGTCCGGCCGGCAACGACCACCGGCTTGCCCGTCAGCGTCATGAACAGCGGCAGGCTGTCGAGCGGCGGCATCCGAAGAGAGCTGGAAACCGGTTCCCGGCCAGCTGAGGGAGGGGTTTGGTCAGTCACCTCAGCTCTTGGCGCGAACCAGCCTGCCGTCAGCAGTGACGTGCAAACCGCATTCGCGGGACTCGTCCTGTTCCCACCACCAGCGGCCGGCACGCTCGGGCTCGCCCGGCTGGATCGCGCGGGTGCAGGGCTCACATCCTATGGACGGATATCCCTGGCTGTGCAGCGGGTTGATCGGAATTTGATGCTCGCTGCAGTAGGCGACCACATCATCGCGACTCCAATCGGCAATCGGAGCAGCCTTCCACAAACCGCGCGCTTCATCCCAACTGATCGGCGGGACAGCCCCGCGCGCGCCGGACTGATCCGCGCGCAGTCCCGTGATCCAGGCGGCGGCGTTATCAAGGGCGCGACCGAGCGGCTCGACCTTGCGGACGTGGCAGCAAGCATGCCTCGCCTCGACCGCGTGGTAGAAACCGTTGATCCCCCAGTCGCCGACATAGTCTGCGACTTGCGCCGCATCCGGATAGACACCGTGGATCCGACGACCATACTTCTCTTCGGTATCCTGCCACAGCTTGTAAGTCTGCGGGAACAGGCGACCGGTATCGATCGTCACGACGTCGATCGGCAGGCCTTCGGAGAAGATCATGTGCGTGATCGCCTGGTCTTCGATTCCAAAGCTGGTGGTGAAGACCTTGCGGCCGGGAATCCGTTCGCTCAGTTCCCGCAGGCGATCGATCGCGCCAAGCTGAAAGAAGCTTGCCGGATCGATGTCCGTCACTATTTCAGCCGTTGCCGCTCGAGCAACACCAAGGTCCGCCATCTCAAATTTCGCCTGCAAGATCATCGACCAGCCGCATCTCGGCGGGGAGTCGTTTAGCCGTAGATAGAAGTTTTTTCCTCAAAACCCAACAGTTTCTGACCAACTTGCATTGGTAATGTCCCAAACATACAAGTTGTAGGAAATTTTCCTCCAAATGGATCAAGTCGTACGAATGGATTTCATCGACCTCAAAATCTTGGCGATTCTCCAGGAGGACGCCAGCACGCCGCTGTCGGAAATCTCGGAGCGGGTGAATCTGTCGTCGACTCCATGCTGGCGGCGGATTCAGAAGCTGGAGCAGTCAGGTGTCATTCAGAAGCGCGTGGCGCTCCTTGATCCCTCCGCCATCGGCCTGGGACTGACTGTATTCGTCGCGCTCGAGACGGGCGACCATTCGACCGAGTGGCTTCAGCAATTTGCGGACGCGATCGCCGACATGCCGGAGGTGATGGAAGTGTATCGTATGGCCGGGGACATCGACTATATGCTCAAGGTCGTGGTGCCGGACACGGCGGGGTATGACGACTTCTATCGGCGGCTGATCGCGCGGGTTCCGCTCAAGAACGTCACGTCGCGGTTCAGCATGGAGCGCATCAAGAGCACGACCGCGCTCAGGCTCGACGCTGCTCCGGTGAAGCGCTGAGCGGCAGGGGGCACAGGCTGCATCCAACCTTGACATCACGGTCCCCGCACTCTGTAGCGACCGCAATGCAACGGACTCTGTACGACAAGATTTGGGACGACCATGTCGTCGCCACGCGTGAGGATGGAACGGCGCTGATCTGGATCGACCGCCACCTGATCCACGAAGTGACCTCGCCGCAGGCATTCGAAGGGCTGCGCGTGGCCGGCCGGCGGTTGCACCGGCCTGACCTGACGCTTGCTGTCCCGGACCATAATGTCCCAACCACCGGCCGCAACTTGCCCAATCCCGATCCGCAGTCAGCAATCCAGCTGTCGACACTGGAGCAGAACTGCGCCGAATTTGGCGTCGAACTGATCGAGATGGACGATGCGCGGCAGGGCATCGTACATGTGATCGGCCCGGAGCAGGGCTTCACCCTTCCGGGCACCACGATGGTCTGCGGCGACAGCCATACGGCGACGCACGGTGCGCTCGGCGCGCTGGCGTTCGGCATTGGCACGTCCGAAATCGAGCATGTGTTCGCAACTCAGACGCTGTTGCTGCGCAAATCCAGGAATATGGAAGTGCGGATCGAGGGGAGCCTCGGCTTCTCGATCTCCCCCAAGGATGTCGCGCTTGCGATCTGCGGATCGATCGGCACGGCCGGCGGCACCGGCTATGTCATGGAATATACCGGCGCGGTGATCCGCGACATGTCGGTCGAGGGCCGCATGACGGTCTGTAACATGGCAATCGAGGCGGGTGCTCGCTCCGGCCTGGTCACTCCGGATGCTAAGACCTTCGACTATCTGCGCGGTCGCCCCCGCGCTCCGACAGGCGAACAGTGGGAAAAGGCCGTTGCCTGGTGGCGAACGTTGCCCAGCGACCCTGGCGCGGCTTACGACCGGACCGTTACTATCGATGGCGGATCGATCGCGCCGCTGGTCACTTGGGGCACCAGCCCTGAGGACGTTGTCCCGATCACCGGTATCGTGCCCGATCCACACGAGTTTGCTGATCCGGCCAAGCAGGATGCCGCCAGCCGCTCGCTCGAATATATGGGCCTGAAGCCCGGCACTCCACTGGAGGGTGTGGCGGTTGAGAATATCTTCATCGGCAGTTGCACGAATAGTCGGATCGAAGATCTCCGGATCGCCGCTGACGTGGTCAAGGGACGCCGCGTTGCGTCCAATGTGAAGCAGGCGCTGGTTGTCCCCGGCTCCGGCCTGGTTCGCCGTCAGGCCGAGGCGGAAGGGCTGGACCGCGTCTTCACCGAGGCAGGGTTTGAATGGCGCGAGCCGGGGTGCTCGATGTGCCTTGGAATGAACCCCGATAAGGTTCCGGCGGGCGAGCGCTGCGCGTCGACCAGCAACCGCAATTTCGTCGGTCGCCAGGGGCCGGGATCGCGCACTCACCTGCTGTCGCCGGCGATGGCTGCTGCGGCCGCGATCGAGGGGCGGCTGGTCGACGTCCGTCAGTTGATGGGAGCGGCCTGATGCAGCCCTTCACCATGCTCACCGGGACCGCCATTCCATTCGGTCAGAAGAATGTCGACACGGACATCATCATCCCTGCGCGGTTCCTCAAGACCATCACCCGCGACGGGCTGGGTAAGGGGGCCTTCTCGGTTCTGCGCGAGGATCCGGCCAACATCTTCGATCAGCCGCGCTACCGCGGCGCGCCCATTCTGATCGCCGGCGACAATTTTGGTTGCGGATCCAGCCGCGAGCACGCGCCTTGGGCGCTCGCCGATCTGGGCATCCGCGTCGTCGTCGCGCCGAGCTTCGCGGACATTTTCGCCGGAAATGCGTTTAAGAATGGGATCTTGCTGGTGCAGTTGCCGCAAGAGCAGGTCGACCGCCTGCTCGAAGTTGCCAATGCGCACGACATCACGATCGACCTCGAGAACCAGGTCGTGACGACTCCGTTCCAGGACCGCTTCGAGTTTGAGATCGATCCGTTCCGCAAGCACTGCCTATTACAGGGCCTCGACGAGATCGGCCTGACGAACCAGATGCAGGGCGACATCGCCCGTTATGAGCAGCGCCTCGCGAACGAGCGGCCGTGGATTGCCGCTGCGGCAGCCTCCTGATGGCAAGCAGTGTGCCCCAGGGGCGTTCTCAGCCGCAGCTCGAGGATTTGCGCAGTGATATCGACCGCATTGACGATCAGCTGTTGCGGCTGATCGAAGAACGTTTGTCGAAGACCAAGGCGATTGCTGAACTGAAGCGGTCAACGGACCGATCGGCGCTGTTGCTGCGGCCGGACCGCGAACGTTTGCTGCTCGATCGGCTCAAGCAGCGCAGCAGCCTGCCCGCAGCGGTCGTCGAGGCCATCTGGCGGGAGATCATGGCGTGCAGCCTTCAGCTACAGCAGGAGACGGAGCTTGCGATCTTCGCTCCGAAGCGGCCGGTTGCACTGGTCAATCTGGCACGGCTCCGGTTCGGCTGCGCGGCTCCGATCCACGTTGCGGCCAGTCCTGAGGAAGCCCTGGACAGGGCACGGTCTCGGCCCTCGATCGCGACGATCGAACTTCATCCGATCAGCAATTGGTGGACCGATCTCGATCATCAGCAGCAGTTCAGCATTTTCGATTGCCTCACCGATGAACACGGGCAGATTGCCGGCTTGTTAGTGGGCCGGTGCGATTCCAGCTGCCGTTTGCCCGATCTGTCGTTTCCGGTGCTCACTGCCGACGCTCTCAGCGAACGCGCCGCCTCTGGAGAAAAGATCGAGGCACTCGCACATAATGGTGATCTTCGGCTGTGCGTGAGCCGCGGCCGGTGAGCGCGATGCTTCGTGCCACGTCCGGGCATCCGCTGAGGGGTGTCTTTGCGGTCCCCGGCGACAAGTCGATCTCACACCGCGCCTTGATCTTCGGCGGCTTCGCTAACGGAGAAACGCGGATCAGCGGGCTGCTCGAGGCTGACGACGTGCTGCACACGGCGAAGGCAGTGGCGGCACTTGGGGCCGATGTCGAACGGACCGGCGAGGGTAGCTGGAGGGTGACCGGCGCCCCTTGGCGATCGCCCGCGCAGCCGATCGACTGCGGCAACAGCGGGACTGGCGCCCGGCTGTTGATGGGAGCTGCCGTCGGAGCGGGTGTTCGAGCCACCTTCACTGGCGACGAGTCACTGCGCAGCCGCCCAATGCGAAGGGTTACCGAACCCCTCCGGGCGATGGGGGCAATCGTCGATGGTGGCGAATTGCTGCCCTTGTCCGTTGAAGGCCCCGCGAACGCCGGTCTCACCTTCGTCAACCTCAAGGCCTCCGCGCAGGTCAAGTCCGCGATCCTTCTGGCCGGGCTCGGCACTGGTGCAGACGTAATCGTTGATGAACCGGCGCCCAGCCGTGATCACACCGAGAACATGCTTCGCGCCTTCGGTGCAGATGTAACCGTCGAACCGCTCGGTGAGGGTTGGCGAATTCGACTGGGGCAGCGGAGAACCCTGCACGCGGCTGATGTCGCAGTCCCCGGCGACCCGTCTTCCGCAGCCTTTGCCTGGGTTGCGGCGCTGCTCGTGCCCGGCTCGGACGTCACCACGCCGAACGTCATGATTAATCCGCTACGCACCGGGTTGCTCGAGACGTTGACCGAAATGGGCGGCGATATCTCGCTCACCAACGTGCGCGAATCTGGTGGCGAGAAGATTGCTGACATCCAGGTCCGCTCCTCGCGACTGCGCGGGGTCACCGTCCCGGCTGAGCGGGCACCCTCGATGATCGACGAATATCCGCTGCTTGGAGTAGCGGCTGCCTATGCCGAGGGCGAGACCGTGATGAACGGACTGCACGAGCTGCGTGTCAAGGAAAGCGATCGATTCCAGGCGATCGTTGAGGGGCTGACCGCCTGTGGGGTTGCGGTGAACGGTCAGGGCGAGATGCTCAAGGTCACCGGTGGCGATGGACGCGTTCGCGGCGGCGGTCAGGTCGCCACTCATGGCGACCATCGCATCGCAATGGCTCACCTCGTGCTCGGCATGGCGAGCGAGCAGCCGGTGGTCACCGATCGAGCGGAGATGATCGCCACCAGCTTCCCCGGCTTCGCCGATACGATGCGAGCCATCGGCGCCGATCTCGCCGCAGTCTGAATGGCAAGACTTGCGGCTTACCAGGGCGCTCCCGGCGCGTTCGGCGAGGAGGCCTGCCGCGCCTTCTTACCAGGCTATGAGCCGTTTCCGTGTGAAAGCTTTGCTGCGGTGGCCGACGCGGTGGCAGAAGGTCGCGCCGAACGCGGCGCAATTCCTCTCCGCAACAACACCGCGGGGGAGGTTCCTGGCACCCAGGCATTGATCGACAGCCGTGAGCTGCACGTCCTTGCGCAGCATCCGCTCGCGATCCGAATCCACTTGCTTGGCGTTGCGGGTGCAAGTCTCGCGACAGTGCGGACCGTGGTGAGTCATCCGATGGCGATCGGCCAGTGCCTGGGGTTCATTCGCGAACATGGTCTTGGGACCAGCGAGGAGAGCAACACCGCCGTGGCGGCCCGGGCTCTCGCCGAAGCGGGCGATGTGACGAGGGGAGTGCTTGCGTCCGAGTTCGCCGCCTCTGCTTACGGACTGGCAATCCTCAACCGCGACGTTCATGACCGCGCCGACAATCAGACGATTTTCGCGATCGTCGGGAGAGCCGGGGCATGAGCATCAATAGTTTTGGTCGGCTGCTTCGCTTCACCACCTGGGGCGAGAGCCATGGGCCAGCGATTGGCGCGGTCGTTGATGGCTGCCCGCCGCAAATTCCGCTGGACGAGTCGATGATCCAGCCGTGGCTCGATCGTCGTCGGCCGGGGCAGTCGCGCTTCACGACGCAGCGCCAGGAGCCGGACGAGGTCCGGATCCTTTCCGGAACGTTCCAGGGACTGACCACGGGCACTCCGATCAGCCTGATGATCGAAAATGTGGATCAGCGTTCGAAGGACTATTCCGAGATCGCCCGCACCTATCGTCCGGGACACGCGGACTATGCCTACGACATGAAGTATGGCGTGCGGGATTTCCGGGGCGGCGGGCGGTCCTCCGCACGGGAGACTGCCTCCCGTGTTGCTGCAGGAGCAGTCGCCCGCGCGATCATTCCCGAAGTGACGGTCCGCGCGTGCGTCGTCGAAATTGGCGGCGACCCGATCGATCGCGCATCGTTCGATTGGGCGGAATGCGAGCGGAATGACTTCTGGTGCCCCGACGCCAATGCCGCCGCACGGTGGGCGGACGCGCTGGACACAGCGCGCAAGGCGGGGGACTCGCTTGGCGCGGTCATCGAATGCGTTGCCGAGGGTGTGCCGCCAGGCTGGGGATCTCCGCTTTACGCCAAGCTCGATAGCGAATTGGCGGCCGCATGCATGTCGATCAACGCCGTCAAAGGGGTCGAAATCGGTGCCGGATTTGCCGCTGCGCGCCAGCGGGGCAGCGAAAGCGGCGATCCGATGCGCGAGGGAGCGGAAGGGTCTCCGCGCTTCCTCAGCAATAATGCGGGTGGAGTGGCTGGCGGGATCTCGACGGGGCAACCGGTTGTCGTGCGCGTGGCGTTCAAGCCGACCTCTTCGATTCTGACTCCGATGGAAACCGTCGACCGGGACCGCCGCAACGCGGAGGTCCGAACAAAGGGCCGTCACGATCCCTGCGTCGGCATCCGCGGAGCCCCGGTGGTC
This sequence comes from uncultured Sphingomonas sp., assembly GCA_965653215.1. Taxonomy (GTDB): domain Bacteria; phylum Pseudomonadota; class Alphaproteobacteria; order Sphingomonadales; family Sphingomonadaceae; genus Sphingomicrobium. Next base: position 27,413 of record CBFGZJ010000001.1, read on the forward strand.
GAGGCGATGGTGGCGCTGGTTTTGGCGGATCAGAAACTGCTTCACCGCGGCCAGTGCGGCACCGGCCGCTAGCGGGACGATGCCGCTCTACCGCTTCGAAGAGCTGGTTCCCCACATTGACCCCGCCGCATGGGTGGCCCCATCCGCCGATCTGATCGGCGATGTCCGGCTAGCCGCGGGAGCAAGCATCTGGTTCGGCGCCGTGCTCCGGGCAGACAATACGCCGATCTTGATCGGACCGGATTCAAACATTCAGGATGGCGCGGTCTGCCATAGTGATCCCGGATTCCCGCTGACGATCGGCCGCGGCGTCACGGTCGGCCATCAGGCGATCCTTCATGGTTGCACGGTCGGCGACGGTGCACTCATCGGCATGGGCGCGCGGGTGCTGAACGGCGCCACGATTGCGGCGAACTGCCTGGTCGGTGCCGGAGCCCTCGTGACCGAGGGTAAGACTTTTGAACCGGGCATGTTGATTGTCGGCGCTCCGGCGAAGGCTGTCAGGCCACTCGCCCCCGGTGAGATCGACGGGCTTCGGCAGTCCGCGGAAGTCTATGTGAACAAGGCACGGCGCTACGCGGGCTCGCTGACTGCCAGCTGACGCATGATGCGGGACTGGCGGAACGATGCTTGCGCTCCCATCTACCCGTTATGATCGACATCCGACCCTTCAACTCGCTCGGCCACGCCGACCACGGCTGGCTTAACGCACGGCATCATTTTTCATTCGCCAACTATTATGACCCGCAACGAATGGGCTGGGGACGGATCCGCGTCTGGAATGACGATCAGATCGCGGCCAAGGCGGGATTTCCGCCACACCCTCATCGCGACATGGAGATCATCACCTATGTCCGCACCGGCGCGATCAGCCACCGGGATTCTCTCGGTAACGAAGGCCGCACTGCTGCTGGGGATGTGCAGGTGATGAGCGCCGGGACCGGAGTGACCCACGCCGAGTATAATCTCGAGGACGAGCAAACCACCCTGTTCCAGATCTGGATTGAGACGGATCAGCCGGGAGCACCGCCGTCGTGGGGAGCAAAACCATTTCCGAAGGACAGTCGCGACGGTCGTTTCCAGCTCCTTGCGAGCGGAAACCCGGCAGAGGGAGTCTTGACGATCAAGGCCGACGCCCGGGTGCTGGGAGCGACCCTTGCAGCCGGGGAGAGTCTAAGCTTGGAGGCCGAGCCGTCCCGCCATCTTTATGTCGTTCCGAGCGCGGGCGTGAGCATCAACGGTGTCCCCGCCAATGCCCGGGATGGGGTCGCGATAACGGATGAGACGGAACTTACCATCGTGGCTCGAGAAGACGCCGAACTGGTCCTGGTCGACGCCCGTTAGACTTGAAACGAACGGCGGGAGCGGCAATAGGCGCAACGATGGTATGGACCGGTGCCCGGGCATAAACAGTTGAACAGGCCAGACTTTATACGCTGGGGCTTGGCTGCCGCACTGCTAGCCGCGGCTCCGGGCGTGTCGGCTCAGGACGCGCCGCTCGATGCTCCGGTCATCCTGGATGATCCGGCTCCGGTGCCCGAGCAGAGCGTCGTTGGCCCCCGAGAGCTCAATAGCTTCTCTCTGCCTGGTACGGTGGTTCGTCCAGCAGAACCGGAACCTGTCGCGCCGGCGAGGACCGAAAGTGTCCAGCCCACTCCGGCGCCCGCAACGGTGCGTGATGCACCGTCGGAGAGGCAAACAAGTGTCCGGCCGATCAGGACAGCTCCGGTCTTGGAGGGGCAGCCGACCTTGGCGGGGCCAGCTGATGGTGCGTTGGCTCCGCCAGAACCCCTCGGGGTGGGCAACAGCTATTCAACGGCTGTCCTGCCTTTCATCGAGGAGGGGGAAGCCAGCACCGGCCTAACCCAGTGGCTCTACTTGCTGGCTGCGCTGACGTTAGGGCTCATTGCTGCGTTCGCGTTGTGGCAGCGGCGCGGAGGACCACGTTCCCGGCTCCAGTTTGCCGGTGTGCCGGATAATTTCTTTGACGAGCCGGCGGCGCTAGCGCCCCCCGCAGCAGCCCCGCGACCCGCGCCGCCCTTGCAGCGAAGCGCGGCTGACGGAAATGTCACCACCCGTCGAGTGTCTCCTGCCCCCGCCTCCCCGGCTCCTCCGGCCTCACCTCCGCCTGCGCCGGTTAGTGAGCCTCGCTCAGCGGCAGCGAGCGGCGGGATCGTGTCCACGCGGCTTCGCCCATGGCTCGACCTCCACATTACTCCCGCTCGCCTGCTCCTGACGGATGAAGGCGCGCAGCTGGCGGTTGAATGCGTGCTCCAGAACAGCGGGAGCGTTCCGGCCCGGGACGTTCGGATCGAGGCTGCCCTGATCAATGTGCGGGAGCAGCAAGACGAAGAGATTGCGGCATTCTTCAAGCGCGAATCTGCTCGAGCCGCGGCCGCCGCGGACGTCGGGCCGATGTCGCGCACCGCCGTCAAATCATCCGTGGCGATGAAGAAGGAGGCCATTCAGGCATATGGCGCGGAAGGACGGGCGCTGTTCGTCCCGCTGCTGCTGTTCAATGTCCGCTATCGCTGGGCCACGGGCGAGGGGCGGAGTGCCGCTTGCTTCCTGCTAGGCCGCGGTCGTGGTGGACAAGACAAGCTTGCTCCATTTCGTCTCGATCGAGGCAGACAGGATTACCGGGACCTGGATTTTCGTCGGCTCTCCGCCTCCGTCAGGCGTTAGAGGACTTCGCTGTTGTAGCTGTGCCATGCGAGCACCGCGGCGGCCCCGCGGTGCGGTCGCCAAGGTTCCGCCAGTTCGCGAAGCTGCTTCTCGCTCGGCTTCTCCTTAAGGCCCAGCAAGCGGCCGATTCCGACCTGCACGGCAAGATCGCCGGCAGGCCAGACATCCGTTCTCCCCTCCGCGAACAGCAGGTAGATTTCCGCCGACCAACGGCCGATTCCCTTGATCCTGGTGAGGAGCGCGATCGCTTCTTCGTCATCGTCCGGCAGCTGGTCGAGAGCCAACTCACCCGAGAGGATCAGACCGGCGAGGCTTCTCGCATAGCCCGCTTTCTGGCGGGACAGACCGACGAGGCGTAACTCGTCGTCCGAGGCGTCGAGAATTCTGCGAAGATCTGGAGGGGAGCCATAGGCGGCCTCGAGCTTGGTCCACATCGACCGGGCGGCGGCGACACTGACCTGCTGTCCGACGATCGTGCGGAGAAGAGTTACGGCGCCCGGTTCGCTCTTCCGCGGCTCCGGATAACCCAGTCTGGCGAGCACTTCGCCGAAGGTCGGTTCGCGCTCCGCCAGCGCTTCCAGTCCGGCCGCCAGCGCTTCACGGGTACGAACCATCAGGCGATGCTGGCAGCGTAGAGCGCGACGGCTGCGGCGGTGGAAACATTCAGGCTCTCGACTGCGTCGGTGATCGGTAGCCGGGCCAGCGCGTCACAATGTTCCCGCGTGTTTGCTCTCATACCGGCACCCTCCGCGCCAAGTACGAGGGCGACACGCTGCGGTCCCAGGGCATCCTTCAGGTCGGTTGGCGCGTCCCCCGACAATCCGATCCGCCACCATCCTGCTTCGGCGATCTCCTCAAGTGCCCGCGCCAGGTTCACGACCCGCACCCACGGCACTCGCTCAAGAGCGCCCGACGCAGCCTTGGCCAAGGCGCCGCCTTCCGGTGGCGAGTGGCGGTCCTGAGTAACGATCCCGACCGCTCCAAAGGCAGCGGCTGACCGAAGGATCGCCCCAACATTGTGCGGGTCGGTCACTTGATCGAGCACCAGAAGGACTGCCCGTTGGTCAGCATCTCCCAGCAGATCACCGAGCCACAGATCGTCCAGCGGCTCGACTTCGATCACGACGCCTTGATGGGGTGCGTCATTGGGGACCAGTCGGCCCAGGTCGGCCACGTCCGCGAAGGTGACCGGCACTTCCTTCGGGAATTGCATGAATTCGGCGGTGTCGCGGGTCGCCCAGGCTTTCAACACTCGCCGCTGCGGGTTGTCCAAGGCAGCGGCAACGGCGTGCTTACCCCAGAAACGAGGGCGCTTGGCAGTGCCATGATGTTGGTGCGATCGCTTGCGGGCCACCGTGCGGCTTTGTCACCGCGCGGCCGCTCAGGCAACCACGCGCACACCCGCCGGAGCGGGAGCTCAGCTCATCCCTCGGAATCAAGCGCGTAACCAGCGCTCCGGACAGTGCGGATCAGATCGGGCTCGCCAAGCGCCTGGCGGAGGCGCCGAATGTGTACGTCCACGGTGCGTAGCTCGATATCCTCGCTGTGCGGCCAGACCATCTCGAGCAGCTGCTGCCGCGAGAAGACTCGTCCTGCATTCTCAAGAAAATGGCGCAGCAGCCGATATTCGGTGGGACCGAGAGCGACGGGCTGATTGTTCCGCCGAACGCGGTGACCCGCCAGGTCCATCTCAATGTCGGCGTAGCTCAACTGCTCGGCAGCGAGGGCAGGGCGCACCCTCCGCAGCACTGCCGAGGCTCTTGCGACCAGCTCCTTCGGGCTGAACGGCTTGGTCACATAGTCGTCGGCACCGGTTTCGAGGCCGCGAATCCGGTCGTCCTCCTCCCCGCGCGCGGTGAGCATGACAATCGGCAGGCTGGACGTAATCTGGCGGCGGCGAAGGCGGCGGCAAACCTCAATCCCGCTAATCCCCTCGATCATCCAGTCGAGCAGCACGAGGTCGGGGCGGACCTCTTCGGCGAGGATCAGCGCTTCTTCACCATCGCCGGTGCGAGTCACCGCGTATCCGGCACGATCGAAATGAAAGGCGATGAGATCGGCCAACGCACGATCGTCCTCGACCAGCAGAAGGCGCTTTGCGGTCATGCCGGCAAGGGCGCCGTCGACCGCACCCGCTCAGCCATGTGGTCGCCGGTTGCCGCATAATAGACCATCTCGGCGATGTTCGTGGCGTGATCGCCAATCCGCTCCAGATTTTTGGCAACAAACAGGAGGTGCGCCGCCTGGCTGATGTTCTGCGGATTTTCCATCATGAAGGTCAGCAGTGTGCGGAAAATGCTGTTGTAGAAATCGTCGAGCGCGGCATCGCGCTCGCATACGCGCTCCGCGGTTTCGGCATCGCGTTCGACAAAGGCGTCGAGCACGTCATGCACCATTTCCGTCGCGATGCGCGCCATTTCGGGGAGGAGAGCGAGTGGTTCGATCCCCTTGCTGTTCTCCAGGAGCGGAACGCGCTTGGCGATGTTCTTCGCGTAATCGCCGATCCGCTCGACCACTCCCGAGATCTTGAGGGCGGCGACAACGTCGCGCAGATCGCCTGCCATCGGCGCGCGCAGTGCAATCAGCTGGATGACCCGCCGCTCCGTCTCGTTTTCAAGCGCGTCGAGCTTTTTGTCTTCCTCGATCACCCGCCGGGCAGCGTCGGTATCGCGCTGAACCAGGCACCGCATCGCTTCGCCAATGGCATGCTCCGCCAATCCCCCCATCTGACTGATCAGGGCACGCAACCGGTCGAGGTCTTCGTCGAACGCCTTGATCGTGTGTCCATGAGTTTGTTGCTGCATCATAGCGCTCCGATCAGCCGTAGCGGCCGGTGATATAGTCCTGCGTGCGTTGCTCGCGCGGATTGGTGAAGATTTCCGAAGTCTTGCCGTGCTCGATCAGCTCGCCAAGGTGGAAGAATGCGGTGCGCTGGCTGACCCGTGCGGCCTGCTGCATGTTGTGGGTGACGATCGCGATTGCGTAGCGGCCGCGCAGGTGATGGATTAGCTCTTCGATTTTCGCCGTTGCGATCGGATCGAGCGCAGAGCAAGGCTCGTCCATCAGGATCACTTCCGGATCGACCGCGATCGCCCTGGCGATGCAGAGCCGCTGCTGCTGGCCGCCCGACAGTGCAGTGCCGCTCTCCTGAAGCCGATCCTTGACCTCTTCCCACAGGCCAGCACGCTGCAGCGACTCTTCGACGATCCGATCGAGATCAGCCTTGTTCGGCGCCAAGCCGTGGATGCGCGGCCCATAGGCTACGTTCTCGAAGATTGACTTCGGGAAGGGGTTTGGCTTCTGGAACACCATGCCGACCCGCGCGCGGAGCTGAACCACGTCCATGTCGGAGGAATGAATGTCCTCGCCGTCGAGGTGGATATCGCCAGTGACCCGCGCCCCTTGGATAGTGTCGTTCATCCGGTTGAGCGTGCGAAGAAAGGTCGACTTGCCGCATCCCGACGGGCCGATGAAGGCGGTGACGAGATCGTCGCGGATATCAATGGAGACGTCCTTGAGAGCCTGCTTCTCCCCATAGAAGACGCTGACCTCGCGGGCGCTCATCTTCGGGGTGCGGGCTGGCTCATGCGCCGGTGCGGCGGCGGGCTGGTCCGCAACGGCCGGCGGGTCCAGCGCGGGAGCGTGATCTGTTCCGTCGGCCGGAGCGATCGTCCGGTCCGCAGTGAACTGGGTCGGAATGGCGACTGACGGGGCGGGGTTGGGGGTGAGCGGCATTTTCTCTCTCATGGCAATTTCTACCAGCGGCGCTCGAAGCGGTTGCGAAGATAAATGGCAGTGGCGTTCATTAGCAGCATGAACGCGAGGAGGATCAGGATCGCGGCGCTGGTCTTCTCAACGAACGCGCGGTCAACCTCGTCGGACCACAGGAAGATTTGTACCGGCAACACGGTCGCGGGCTCAGTGATCCCGGTCGGCGGCGCGGCGATAAATGCACGCATGCCGATCATCAGCAGCGGTGCCGTTTCGCCAAGAGCGCGGGCCATGCCGATGATCGTTCCGGTCAGGATGCCAGGCAGGGCTAGTGGCAGGACGTGATGGAAGACGACCTGCATCTTGGATGCGCCGACGCCAAGCGCCGCGTCCCGGATGGACGGCGGTACGGCCTGGATCGCATTACGGCCGGCGATCACGATGACCGGCATGGTCATCAGCGCCAGTGTCAGTCCGCCAACCAGTGGCGCAGAGCGCGGCAGATGCATGAAATTCAGGAACACCGCGAGGCCGAGCAGGCCGAAGATAATCGAAGGCACAGCGGCCAGATTATTGATCGACACCTCGATGATGTCTGTGAACCGATTGCGCGGTGCGAACTCCTCAAGATACAGCGCCGCGAGCACGCCGATGGGGAACGCAAGAGCCATCGTCACCAGGATTGTGAGAAGGCTTCCCTTCAGTGCTCCCCAAATGCCGGCGGACGCCGGATCAGTCGCGTCGCTCGCGCCGAGGAAGCGGGTGTTGAACGCAGATCTCAGTGTGCCACGCTGCTCAAGATCGGTGACCAACTTCTCTGCTTCTGGCACCCCTTCCCGCTTCGCTGCGACATCGATCTGACTTGAGACCGGGAGCCACAAATCGGAGCGGCCGCTTAGTATCTGCGGGTTTTCTGCAAGCTGATCACGCAAGGCTTCGGCAGCGGCCGGCCCGAACAATTCCTCCGCGCCCTGCCCAAATTGCTGCTGCGCAGCCATTGAGATGGGACCCTCAAGCTCGATCCCGGCGAGCATCTGACGTGCATCTGGCCCGCTCAGCATGGCCGGGTCGATGATCAGGTCCGACCGCGGGAAATCGATTGTGAGCCGCGCCTCGGTCCGCATGAATCCGCTGGCTCCTCGCATGATCATCGAGCCGAGCAGGAACGCCAGGAACAGAACGGACAAGCCGACAGCGAGCAAGCCCAGAAGACGGAAGCGCCGCTCCGCCGCATAGCGGCGGCGAACTCGGGCGCGCGTTGACCCGTCCGTCCAGCGGCTTGAGGTCGTGCTATTCATAAGCCTCGCGGTAACGCCTGACCACGGTCAGCGCGATGAGATTGAGGATTAGGGTGATGACAAAGAGCACAAGACCAAGGGCGAAGGCCGCGAGGGTTTTGGCACTGTCGAATTCCTGATCGCCGGTCAGTAGCTGCACGATCTGGGTCGTGACAGTGGTGACGCTGGCGAAGGGGTTGGCAGTCAAGTTGGCGGCAAGCCCCGCAGCCATGACGACGATCATCGTTTCACCGATTGCGCGGCTCACGGCGAGCAAGATGCCGCCGACAACCCCTGGGAGCGCAGCAGGCAGCAGCACCTTGCGGATCGTCTCGGAGGTGGTGGCGCCGAGCGCCAGGCTGCCGTCACGCATCGCTTGAGGCACCGCAGCAATCGAATCGTCTGCCATGGAGCTGACGAAGGGGATGATCATCACGCCCATCACCAGTCCGGCGGCAAGGGCGCTTTCGCTGCTGGCCGAACTGATGCCGATTGCAAGGCCAAGGTCACGCACCGCGGGGGCCACGGTTAGAGCCGCGAAATAGCCGTAGACCACAGTCGGGATACCAGCGAGGATCTCGAGCAGCGGCTTCATCCATGCTCGGACTGCGGCCGGCGCATACTGGGTGAGGAAGATCGCGCTCATCAGGCCAAGCGGGATGGCCACGATCATGGCGATGATCGCCCCGATGAAGATTGTGCCCCAGAACAGTGGGATCGAACCGAAAGCTCCCGACGACCCCGCCTGATCAGCGCGGAGCGCGGTCTGGGGGCTCCACTCGGTTCCGAACAGGAATTCGGTCGGTGAAATGAGCGAGAAAAAGCGCAGGCTTTCGAACAGCAGGGAAAGGACAATTCCGAGCGTCGTGAGCACCGCGATCAGCGATGCTGCCACAAGCAGCCCCATGATCCACGACTCGACGCCGCGGCGTGCCCGAAAATCAAACCGCACGCGCCGAAGAGCCAATGCCGCTCCCGCCAGGGCCACGAGTATGGCCACTCCGCCCCCGACCAGCGAAAAGCGCGTGTTCAAGTCGCGGTAAAGCGGGGCGATCTCGGTCGCCTCGGCATTGAAGCCAGCCTCGATCCGGCCGGCGGCGATGTCCTTGGCTTCCGACAGGATCGATTCGCGCTGCATTTCGAAGGCGGGGAGGGCCTGACCTTGCGGCGTGCTCAGTATTGCACCGTCGACAAAGATTTGTTGCGCGGGCGCCCAGGCCGCCAGCAGCAAGAGAGCGGGTAGGGCGGTCCACAACGCCGCATAGGCGCCATGATAGGCGGGCAGGGAATTGAGACGCGATCCGCCCGTTGAACGCGTCTGCAGCTCGGCCGCCCGAGCGCGCGCGAGCCACCATGCGGCAGCCGCGAGCACAAGGATCAGCGCGACGGCTGGAAAGAGGGTCATCGGTGCGGGATACCCGGCTTACTTGAGGCCGGAGCCGTCAAGCGGTTGAAGCGCCGTGACTTGCTGTGCGGCGGAATTGCGCTCGGCGTCCGGGAACGGCACCAGCCCGCGTTTCTCGAGCGGGCCACCTGGCGCCCACATCGTCGTGAAAGTGCTGAGAAACTCGCGGATCATTGGCTTAGCCGACAGATGCTCTCCCTTGGCATAGACGTAGAGCTTGCGGGCGCCGGGGTAGCTGAGGTTGGCGATGGTTTCCTCGGACGGCACCACTCCGTCGATCTCGACCGCGCGAACCTTGTCCGCATTCTCCTCGAGGAAGCTGTAGCCGAGAACACCCAGCGTGCCCGGATCGGCGGACACTTTCTGGACGAGCAGATTGTCGTTCTCACCGGCCTCGACGAACGCGCCGTCCTCACGGACTTTGGTGCAGAATTCCTTATGCTTGTCCTCGTCCGACTTCTTGAGGGCCTTCATCGCCGGGTCGGTTTCACATCCCTTGGTCAGGATGAGCTCGGCCAGGCTGTCGCGAGTCCCGGACGTTGGCGGCGGACCCAGCACGCGGATCTTCACTGCCGGGAGCGCGGAATTGACGTCCTGCCACGTCTGGGCGGTATTCGGCTTTCCAAACGGCGTGGCAGCAATTGCCGCGTAGATGTCGCGCACGCTGAGCTTCAGCGGTTGCGCGCTGTTCGCTTCGATCAGTGACAGTCCATCGATGCCGATCGGGACCTCAATGACCTGCTTGACCCCCGCAGCGGCGCATGAATCGAATTCGCTCTTCTTCATCTGCCGGGACGCGTTGACCATGTCTGGATGAGCGTCACCGACACCACCGCAGAACAGCTTGATGCCGGCACCTGTGCCGGTGGATTCAACGATTACCCTGTTGCCGGGGTGGGCGCGCTGGAAGGCTTCTGCGACGGCGGTCGTGAACGGATAGACGGTAGACGAGCCAACGACTGTGATCTGGCCCCGGCTCGCGTTTCCGCCTTCGCTCCCACATGAGGTCAGGAGCGCCACCAGGGGCAAAGCCAATGCGACACGCTTCATCGTTGAGTTCTCCGGACCGATACCTTGAGCCGCGCCTCTAGACCGGCTCACACGTCGTCATTGTGACGAGCATGTTACAGATTTGTGACTCAGGAGGCTGATCGGGTCACCGGCAATCGGACCCGCACTTCTGTCCCCTCTCCTTGATGACTGCGGATATCCAGCGTCCCGCGATGACGCTCGACGATATGTTTGACGATTGCCAAGCCTAGTCCGGTACCTCCGGAGTTGCGACTTCGCGCGGCATCGACCCGGTAGAATCGCTCGGTGATGCGGGGCAGGTGCTCCTGGGGAATCCCTTCGCCATTGTCGGCGACAAACAGAATGACCCCGTCTCGCTCGCTCTTTGCGCCCATGCGTATCGCGGGCATGGCGGCGCCGCAGCCATAGCGCAGAGCATTGCCGGCGAGATTGTCCATCATCTGCAGCAACTGCCCGAAGTCGCCGAGCAGCGGCGGCGGATCATCATCGATCTCTACGTTGAGAATGCATCCGCGCCCTTCCGCAGCCAAGCGGATATGCTCCGCTGCGAGGCTCACGATTTCGGTGGCACTGACCATTTCCTGAGGAGGCACGAAGCGGTCGGCCTCGATCCTCGACAAGCTCAGCAGATCCTCGACGATACGGAGCATTCGCCGGCTTTCGTTATGGATGAGTCCGCCGAAGCGGCGCCGCATGTCGGGATCGATTTCGGTCTCATCGGCCAGCGTTTCGGCATAGCCGCTGATCGAGGCTAGCGGAGTCCGGAGTTCGTGGCTGGCGTTGGCGACGAAGTCGACCCGCATCCGCTCCGCAGCCCGTGCCGTTGACCGGTCCACCAAGCGCACTAGAATGCATCCATCGGCGACATGGTGGACGTTCAATTCCCAGGGTCGATCCGGCGCCCCGATCCCCACCACCTCGACCTTGGCATTCTCGCCTGACCGGATCGCGTCCAGCGCCGCCGGGTGGCGAATGGCAAGCCGTACGTCTTTATCCTTTATTCGCGAACCAAGGATTGTCTCGGCCGCTTGGTTGGCGAACAGAATTCGCCCGGAACGGATCAGGACTGCCGGCTCGTCAAGCGTATTTAGAAGTAGGCTGGCGTCAGGGAGCGAATTGGCCATCGCCGCGCCCTTAGCCCGCTCGGCGGCCTGTGCAAATCAAACAAGTGACGGTCGCCCGCGCCGGTTACCCCGGAACACGCCGATCCCGATGATCAACAGGATCGGATAGCTCCAGAAGGCCATCGCCGCGGCATAGGCGATCGGAACCAGCCCGGGTTCGGTCAGCTTGAGGAGATGACCAATGGCGCTGGTGAGCTGGAGGCCAGCCACCCACAATGGCCAGAATCTGTCCGTTCGCAGGGCAATGACCGTGAACGCGGCCAAGGTCGCGAAATCCACGCCCGCAACCCAGGTCTCAACGCCCTCGAACCGCTGGGAAACGGGAGAAAGCGAAAGGAGCGTGGCGATGGATGCGGCAATGCACACCAGGGTGGCATGACGTTCGTCCGACCCGCCTCGAGCCGCCGCATAAAAGGAAATCAGGGCCAGCAGCCCGAAATAGATAAGGACATTCATCGCGAGGGCGACCGGATCGCAGCGCGACTGCGATCCGGTCAAGCACTCATCAGCCCACGACCCGCAACTGAGCGGTCTTCCGCTCGGGGCATTCGCTGACATCACCGAAGCCAACTGCCGTGCGCAGTCCTGGAATATGCTGCTGCGTCTCAACCAGCGCGACATGGCAGTTCGCCATTCCACCGCGAGCGGCCACAAGGTTGTGAAGCGCGTCAGCCATCTTCTCGAAGGCCGCATGGCTGTCCGCAACCCCGACACCGGTCACGGACCGCGCGCGGATCATCTTCGCCTGCAACTCGGCCAGTTCGGCAAGAGCGGATTCGATGCTGTCCTCGACAGCACGGACCTGGGTGGCGACATCAAAGGCTGCATTCTCGATCATCTGTTTGCGCATGACTACTCCTTGCCGGAAACGCGCTCTCGCGGCCGGCTACTGTGCGAACGGATTTGAGAAGCTCGGTGTCTACTGGCTCAGCATCCGGCTGAGGCTCTCGAGCCCGGCGAGGTACATGCCCGCCGAGAAGGCCGCTCCGATCGCGATGATCACGATCCAGACCAGCCTGGCACCGATGCTCATCTCATTTCGCGGGTTACTCCTCGTGGCGAACGGCAGTGGCAGGGAAGACCAGGATCGATCCGCGCTCCGCTCGGAATTGAGATCGGTCGGTCCGGCCTCCCCTGCGCGGTCGATGTGCCGAATCTGAATACCGACCGCACCGCCTTGGTTGCCGCCACCGGCCCGGTCTTCAATGAGCGGTGATTGATGTATCAATCGTTGATATTCTGGGTTGATCGTGGCGACGATGCGGGCCGCCTGCGTGCGGCGCTCAACCTGAAGCACTTGCAGGGCGCCGCGGATCCGCTGATCGACGGTATGGGGAGAAATGCCGAGGAGCGCCGCAATTTCTTTCGAAGAGAGATGCTCGGCAACCAGGCGCAGACACTCAAGCTGGCCAGGGCTGAGACGCAGGACCCGTTCGGCAAGCTTCGCCTGCGCGGTCTGATCACCGTCTGCAAGCTTGTCCACGTGCATTCATTCTTGCCCGGTCATGCGAGTTGCCGTGAGGCCGCTGATTAGAGGCTTAGTGGCCAATCGAGCAATGGGCGAATCATTGTCGCAGTTGGTGGAGAGGGCTGGATTCGAACCAGCGTACGCTTGCGCGGGCAGATTTACAGTCTGCTGCCTTTAACCACTCGGCCACCTCTCCAGGCAGGCAGGCGCGCCATGTGGCGGCGCTTAGGGGCGGTGTCAACGCGGGAAAGCGCTGTCGCCCGCTCGGCTATCGCCTCTCGGGCGCTCCAAAGCTTTAACATGCCCCCGGCATGTCGGCTTTGGAGCGGGTGAAGGGAATCGAACCCTCGTCGTAAGCTTGGAAGGCTTCTGCTCTACCATTGAGCTACACCCGCCCGCGAACGAGCGCTTGCCACATCGCCGGGGTGAAGAGCAAGGGAGCTTGCGCGTCGAAGCTCCGCTGAGCCAGCCGGAGCGCTGCGCGTCAGGGCCTAATGCAATGAATTTGCTGCTTGGGTGAGGACCGCCGCGCAATTCCTCATCGAATCGTAACAATATGCATAAATTTGCTCCCGTAAGCCTTGACTCCTCCCCTTAGGCAATTGCAATTGCTGCAGTGCAACATTCCGGTTGCAGCTGAGCGGGGGTGGCAATGGGGATTCCAAAACTCAGATTTCTTAGCGCGGCGGTATTGGCGGCCATGCCAACCGTCGCGTTCGCGCAGGACGCGATGGCGTCCGAAAAAGGTGATACGGCGTGGATGCTGACCGCGACCGTGCTCGTCATGCTAATGATTCTTCCGGGACTGGCGCTGTTTTACGGCGGTCTCGTGCGGACGAAGAATATGCTGTCGCTCCTAAGCCAGGTCCTCGGCATTGCAGCGGTCACGATCATTGGCTGGATCATCTACGGCTACTCACTCGCCTTCAACGGTGGCAACGCCTATGTTGGCGACCTCGGCAAGGCGGGGCTGGCTGGGATCGCGCCCGACACGCTCGCGGCAACCTTCTCGGCTGGCGTGGGCATTCCGGAATATGTTTTCGTCGCATTCCAGATGACTTTTGCGGCGATTACGATCGCGCTGGTTATCGGAGCGTTGGCCGAACGCGTGAAATTTGCCGCGATCATGCTGTTTGCGGTGCTGTGGCTTGCCGTGGTTTACGCGCCGATCGCGCACATGGTCTGGTACGCCGATGGCTATCTGTTCGGCCTTGGCGCACTTGATTTCGCGGGCGGAACGGTCGTCCACATTAATTCGGGCGTCGCGGGTCTTGTCGGCGTGTGGTTTGCCGGCCGCCGTATTGGGTTCCTGCGGGACGCCATGCCCCCGCATTCGCTTGCTCTGACGCTCGCCGGCGCAGGACTGCTGTGGGTCGGCTGGTTCGGGTTCAACGCCGGTTCGGCGCTGGAGGCGAACGGAACGGCAGCGCTGGCGATGATCAACACGTTCGTCGCTCCGGCGGCGGGGGTCATCACCTGGATGGTCCTCGAATGGATCGTGTCGAAGAAGCCGTCGCTTCTGGGTGGAGCGTCGGGGGCGATTGCCGGTCTCGTCGGGATCACTCCGGCCGCCGGAACCAGCGGCCCAATGGGCGCGATCCTCCTAGGTGTATTGCCGGCGCTGGTGTGCTACATCTTCGTCGGACACCTCAAAAACAAGCTGAAACTCGACGACTCTCTTGACGTTTTCGGGATTCATGGTCTTGGAGGAATTGTCGGTTCGCTGGGAACCGCGATCGTCACGTCGCCGGCATTCGGCGGGACTGGCGCCGAGGACTACTCGATTGGTGGCCAACTGGGCATCCAGGCTACCGCGGTCGTCGTCGCTATCCTGTGGTCGGCGGTCGGATCGGCGATCTGCTTCGCCATTGTGAAGGCGATTGTCGGACTCCGTCATGCTGAAGAGCAGGAACGCGAAGGGCTCGACATCGCGGATCACGGCGAGCGGGCGTACAATTACTAAGATGATTACGGGAGTGCTCAGGTTTTGGATCGCGTGCCGCAAACGCAGGGTCTTTATGACCCTCTGAATGAACGTGACAGCTGCGGCATGGGCTTCGTTGCCCATGTCAAGGGCGAGCGTTCGCACGCGATTATTGATCAGGGCCTCCAGGTACTTGAAAGCCTGGTGCATCGCGGCGGGGTCGGTGCTGACCCGACAATCGGGGATGGATCAGGGTGCCTGATCCAGATCCCCGACCCGCTGCTTCGCCAATGGGCTGAGCAGAACGGCTATGATCTGCCCAAGCCCGGCGACTATGCGGTTGCGATGTGCTTCCTTCCGCAGGATGCCGGCGCCGCTGCCGCTGCTGAGGAGCGGCTCGAGCATTTCATTCGGATCGAAGGCCAGCGGCTGGTCGGGTGGCGGGATGTCCCGGTCGATCCGACCGGTCTGGGCGCTGCCGCGCTGGAGACGCAGCCCCGGATCCGTCAGGCAATCATCGCGCGCAGTGACACTGTGCGTGACCAGGACGCATTCGAGCGTAAGCTGCTCACAATCCGCAAGCAGACGCTGAACCCGCTCGCCGCGCTCGCGGAGCGGCGCGACCTGCCGGCGCTGAAGAATTTCTACATCGCGTCGATGTCCAGCCGGACGGTGGTCTACAAGGGGATGCTGCTCGCCCATCAAGTGCGCAGCTTTTATGAAGATTTGCGCAGTCCGCTGGCCGCCTCGGCGGTGGCGTTGGTTCACCAGCGCTTTTCGACCAACACCTTTCCGTCGTGGAAGCTTGCCCACCCGTACCGGTTCATCGCCCATAATGGTGAGATCAACACGGTGCGCGGCAATGTGAACTGGATGAATGCGCGCCGCCGCACGCTGGAATCGCCGCTGCTTGGCGCGGACCTCGACAAGATGTGGCCGATCATCCCGCATGGGCAGTCGGATACCGCCTGCCTCGACAATGCGCTCGAAATCCTCATGGCCGGGGGTTACTCGCTGGCGCATGCGATGATGCTGCTCATCCCGGAGGCTTGGCACGGGCATGGCAGCATGGAGCCGGCTCGCCGCGCCTTCTATGAGTATCATGCGGCATTGATGGAGCCTTGGGATGGGCCAGCCGCGGTGGCATTCACCGACGGTCGCCAGGTTGGCGCGACCCTGGACCGTAACGGACTGCGACCGGCGCGGTTCTGCGTCACGGATGACGACCTGGTCGTGATGGCTTCGGAAACGGGCGTTCTGCCGATCCCCGAGAACAAGATCGTTCGCAAGTGGCGGCTTCAGCCCGGGAAGATGCTTCTGATCGACTTCGATGAGGGCCGCATCGTTGAGGATTCGGAGCTGAAGGCGACCCTTTCGGCCGCCGAGCCCTATGGCGATTGGCTGCGCGACACGCAGTATAAGCTTGAAGAGCTGCCGGCTCCCGCAAGCGGAATGCAGGTCACGCCCGGGGATCAGCTCCCCGAAATGCAGCGAACCTTCGGCTACACCGAGGAGGACCTGAAATTCTTCCTCGCGCCGATGGCTGAACTGGCCGACGATCCGGTTGGGTCGATGGGGACGGACACGCCGGTCGCCGTGCTCTCGGACCGGCCGCGCCTGCTGTTCGACTATTTCAAGCAGAACTTCGCGCAGGTCACCAATCCGCCGATCGATCCGATCCGCGAGTCGATGGTGATGAGCCTGGTGTCGATGATCGGGCCGAGGCCGAACCTGTTCGGCCGCGACGCGGGCACTCACAAGCGGCTTGAGGTGGCGCAACCCGTTCTCACCAATGAGGATCTCGAAAAGATCCGCGAGATTCATGAGACGATCGACGGTGCGTTCCGGACGATCACCTTGGATGCGACCTGGCCGAGCGGCGGCGACGGCCAGAACCTGGAGGCTGCGCTTCAGCGCCTGTGCTGGGAAGCGACCGAGGCCGTGCTGGCGGATGTGAACCTGCTGATCATCTCGGATCGCGCCGCTGGCAAGGATCGGATCCCGATTCCAGCAGCGCTGGCCACCGGTGCCGTCCATCACCACCTCATCCGGCAAGGGCTGCGGATGCAGGCCGGTCTCGTC
Source organism: uncultured Sphingomonas sp. (assembly GCA_965653215.1). Classification (GTDB taxonomy): domain Bacteria; phylum Pseudomonadota; class Alphaproteobacteria; order Sphingomonadales; family Sphingomonadaceae; genus Sphingomicrobium. The sequence goes on from CBFGZJ010000001.1 coordinate 44,121, forward strand.
GTTGAAACCGGTGAAGCGCGCGAAGTGCATCATTTCTGCGTGCTCGCGGGCTATGGAGCGGAGGCCGTCAACCCTTGGCTGGCGTTTGAGACGATCGACAGCGTCGACCGCACTGGCAAGGGCCGGGCGAACTACATCAAGGCGATCGGCAAGGGCATCCTGAAGGTCATGTCCAAGATGGGCATCTCGACCTACCAATCCTATTGCGGAGCGCAGATTTTCGACGCGATCGGCCTCGCCCAGCCGGTGGTCGACAAATATTTCACGGGCACCCATTCGGTGATCGGTGGGATTGCCATCGAGGAAATCGCGGAGGAATGCATCCGCCGCCATCGCTTCGCTCATAGTGCGCAGGACGTGCTCGACATTGGCGGCCTTTATGCCCAGCGGCTCGGCAGCGAAGAGCATGCCTGGACGATGACCAGCATCGCCAATCTGCAGCATGCGGCGCGCGGTAACCTCCCGGACAAGTATCGGACCTTCGCTGCGGAGATCAACGAGCGGGAACGCCGGCTGCTGACCATCCGCGGCCTGTTCGACTTCAAGCCGGCGGGTCCGGAAGTGCCGCTCGAGACGGTCGAGCCGGCGTCGGAGATCGTCAAGCGGTTCGCCACTGGCGCGATGAGCTTCGGCTCGATCAGCCGCGAGGCGCACAGCACGCTTGCGGTCGCGATGAACCGGATCGGCGGACGATCGAATACGGGCGAGGGCGGGGAGGAACGCGACCGCTTCTTCCCCAAGCCGAATGGCGACAGTGAGCGATCGGCGATCAAGCAGGTGGCGTCGGGCCGTTTCGGCGTTACGGCTGACTATCTCGTCAATGCCGACGAGTTGCAGATCAAGATCGCGCAAGGCGCCAAGCCGGGCGAGGGCGGCCAGCTTCCTGGCCACAAGGTGGACGTGCACCTCGCCGCGGTCCGGCATTCAACGCCGGGCGTCGGTTTGATCTCGCCGCCGCCGCACCATGACATTTATTCGATCGAGGATCTGGCACAGCTGATCCACGATCTGCGCAGCGCCAACCCGCGCGCGCGGATCTCGGTCAAGCTAGTGTCGGAAGTCGGTGTGGGCACGGTCGCGGCCGGAGTCGCCAAGTGCATGGCCGATCATGTGACCATTTCCGGCTATGAGGGCGGCACCGGGGCTTCGCCGCTGACCTCGCTCACCCACGCCGGCTTGCCTTGGGAAATCGGCCTCGCCGAGACCCAGCAGACGCTGGTGCTCAACGGTCTGCGCAGCCGGATGGTGGTGCAGGCCGACGGCGGCATCCGCACCGGACGGGACGTCGCGATCGCGGCGATGCTGGGAGCGGACGAGTTCGGCTTC
>CBFGZJ010000002.1:0-31182 GCA_965653215.1 uncultured Sphingomonas sp.
GCGCCCGACAAGTGCGGCAATCACACCAGCGTTGTAAGCCATCCAACCGCCTACACCATGCCCTCGCGCCATTCGCTCCTCGTTCACGAGAATGTCGGCGGTCGCATCCAACGACGTAAACATTTGCGTAAGCCGCTGCGCTTCGTGCGCGGCCTTCTCCGCCAAGCGAGTGGCAGCGGGCGCGAACTGTTCATCCGTCAAATATTCTACATGCTCTTGGACCCGCCCGCCGAAGTCGAAACTCATGCCGTCCACTTCGGACCAGAGCCAATGAGCGGCGACATTTAGGTAACTACCCTTGCTCCATGCGCTTGGCTGGAACTCAACGACTGTCAGCCACCAGCCGTGGTCGGCGAACCAACTGCGCGACCGGCCTTTACGGCGGAAGTCGAGCGGACCAAGCGCGGCTTTCGCGGCGTCAGCGATTATTTTTTCGTGTGGTCCCTGCATCGGCGCCCTCTTGGCCGGACCCTAATCGGACCAATGACCGCTTTCCACCCATTCCGGACATTAGACGCGCTTTGCGCTTCCCAAGTAGGAATTGCTCTGCTCAGGCTGCTGCGGTTCTTTGAAAGTTCGAACGGCTAGCGCTCACCGCCGATGGTTATGGCGAGTGCGAACATTGTGAACATTCGGGTGCAAGGGCCGGCGCGGAGCGAATCCGCGCCGTCGGTCCTGTCGCCTCTCCGGGCGCAGGCCGTCCGGCATTCGGCATCGCTTCGCGCTGCTCCCGCGACGCTGCGCGTCGGCGTCGCTGCGCTCGGCGCCTCTGCTAGAAATCCACTTTGTCGTAATGAGCCGGCGGAACGATCACCTCCATCCGCTCGCCCAGCAGGGGCCGGAAGCAGGGCCGCGATTTCATCACCGCGTACCAGTCCTTGGTCTGGCGATGGCCGCGCCAGTCGACCGCGCCAAGATAGTCGATCACGCTCAGATGCGCGGCGGCGGTGAAATCGGCCAGGCTGAGGCCTGGTCCGGCGATCCAGCGGCGGTGGTCGAGCAGATAATCGACATAGTCGAGGTGGCTGTTGGCAATCCGCATCGCCTCACGGAGCACCCGCGTATCGGGAGATTCGCGGCTGACCAGCCGCTTGCGCATCCGTTCGTTCATCAGCGGCTCGACGACTTCGCGATACAGCTTTTCATCGAACCATTCGACCAGCCGCCGGATCTCGGCACGAAGCGCTGAATCGCCGTGGATCATCGGCATCCGGTCGATCGTCTCGTCGAAATATTCGGCGATCGGCTGGCTTCCGATCAGCGCGATGCCCTGTTCCGGCTCGACCAGCACCGGAGTCTCGCCGGCCGGATTGAGGTCGAGGAACTCGTCGCGCCGCTCCCACGGATTCTCGCGCACCAGCTCATGGCTGACGCCCTTCTCGCCGAGCACGAGCCGGACCTTGCGGGAAAAGGGACAGAGCGGGAATTGGAACAGCTGCCACATCGCGGTGGAGCTTTAGCGCCGCGCCGGGGCTAGTCCACCACGCAGTTTAGCGGCGCGGATAATCGGGCCGCGGAATGTTGGCAGCGGCGCGGGCCAGCTCCTCCTCCAGCCCTTCCATCGCCTTGGTGAGAGCGGGCAGCGAGCGGGCCATCGCGGTCATGCCGGCCTTCATTGCCTCCCGATTTTGAGCGACGTCCTGCTGAAGCTCACGCTCGGCGTCCGGTCCGGCGAGATCGCGCACCGTCTTGGTGCGGTCTTCAGGGCGGACGGGCCGCTGCTCGATCGCCGCTTCAACTTCTCCGACCGGAATGTTCATGAACGCCTTGGACAGGGCGCCAATCGTGCTCGTGACATGATCGAGTGTTTTGGGATCGGTGAGCTCCGGCGGGATCGCGGGCGCGGGCGCAGGTGTCGAAGGCGCGGGGCTTTGCTCGGCCTGGGCGGGAGCAGCCGTCAAGGCTGTGGCGATCAGCGCCAGGGTGACACGCATCGGACGACCTTCGATCGAAAGGCGGATCAGCATAGTCTGCGCTCCTTGCCTGAAGCTGAATGCGCCTTTCGCTCAGCGCGCCGCCAGCCAGGCGAGCGCCGCCGCGCCGGCCGCGATCCGGTACCAGCCGAACGGTACGAAGCCGTAGCGAATGATAATCGCCATGAACGCCTTCACCACCGCAACCGCGACTACGAACGATACGAACGCGCCGAGCGCAATATAGCCCATCTCATTCGCGGCAAGCTGATCGCCGTGCTTGTAAAGCTGGAGCACGGTCGCTCCGGTCAGCGTCGGGATCGCGAGGAAGAAGCTGAACTCCGCGGCGGTCTTGCGATCCACTCCGAACGCCATCGCTCCGAGGATGGTCGCTCCCGATCGGCTGACGCCGGGGATCATCGCGAGGCACTGCACCAGCCCGACCAGCGCGGACTGCTTGAACGTCACCCCCGCCACCCCGCCCGATTCTCCAGGCCGGGCCAGCTTTTCGATAATCAGGATGGCGACGCCGCCGATGATCAGCGACCAGGCGACGACAGTGGCGCTGCCCAGCAGCGTTTCGATGTAATCGCCGAATGCCAGGCCGATGACCACGGCTGGAACAAAGGCGACGATCAGGTTGCGGGTGAAGGCGATGGCCGACGGAGCCCCGTGGAACAAGCCGACCAGCACATCGCGGAACGTGCGCCAGTAGAGCACGAGAATCGCGAGGATCGCTCCGGGCTGGATGGCGATGTTGAACAGTGCCCAGCGGTCGGCATCAAACCCGAGCAATTCGGTCGCGAGGATCAGGTGCCCGGTGGACGATACCGGAAGATATTCGGTGACGCCCTCGACGATGCCGAGGATGATGACGAGCAGAAGGACGGGCACGGGTCAGGCGTGAGCCGAAGGTTGGCGCGGCGCGAACCGTCCGCCCTTGCGGAAGCGGCTGAGCCAATCCGGCGCAACGGCGGCAAGTGGCGTCGGAGCGATCCCGAACGCTTCCAGCCCCGGCGCCCCGGACGAGGCGACGTTATCGTGCTGCAGCATCTTCCATTGGTCGCGGGTCAGCGGTGCTCCGGGGAGGAAGCCGAGCAGGGACATGGCCTCGCCAATCGCGTCCGGAACATCGACGAGGTCCGGCGTCTTCCCGGCCATGGTTGCCACGGCCTGGTTGAATTCCCGCATGGTGAGCACCTCCGGCCCGGCAATCTCATAGGTCTTGCCGCCGTGGATTTTCGGGTCGAGCGCTGCCGCGGCGATCGCCTGTCCCAGGTCTCCGACATAGACGGGCTGGAAGCGGCTGTTCGGCCGAATGACCGGCAGGATCGGGAAGCGCGCCATTCCCGCGAAGCGGTTGGTGAACTGGTCCTCGCGGCCGAACACGACGCTGGGGCGAATGATGGTTGCGTTCGGGAATGCCGACCGAACCGCCAGTTCGCCAAGCCCCTTGGTCCGGCCATATTCGGAGCCGCTGTCCGGATCGGCGCCGATCGCAGAGACGTGGACGAACGCCGACGCTCCCTCGCGAGCCGCTGCTTCCGCCGCGATTCGCGGCCCCTCGACATGAACGGCGTTGAGGTCGCCTCCGAAGGTCCCGACCAGGTTGATCACCGCGTGAGCGCCGGCGATGGCGGGGACGATGGTTTCGGGACGGGTGAAGTCGCTGCGGACCGCAGCGACCTGTCCCACTCCGCCGAGTGGCTGTAGGTACCAGGCGCGCCGCGGATCACGTTCGGCCGCGCGCAGCCGAACGCCGGCCTTCAGCAGAGCTTCGCAGACGTAGCGACCGATGAAGCCGCCGGCGCCGAACACGGTAACAATGCGCTCTCGATGGTCGATCATGCTGCCCGCCTAACCATTGCCGGAGCGCGTTGACAAGGCGGGGCCGGCGTTTGGCTTCAGCCGGGTGTCGGTTCAACGGTTGACAAGCCAGCGGCGCCCAGCCACATCGCGCGCCCTACCGAATTGATCCCTTCTGACGTGCCCAGGTGGCGGAATTGGTAGACGCACCAGCTTCAGGTGCTGGCGCTCGCAAGGGCGTGGAGGTTCGAGTCCTCTCCTGGGCACCATTTCCTGACGAATTAGAATGAGCAGAGGCCTTACGCCGGCCCGAATCCGCTGAGCGCGATCTTGCCGATCGTCGCTCCACTTTCGATCAGGCGGTGCGCGGCTTTGAGGGCGGCCGCGGTGATTGGTCCCAAGTCGCTGTTCAGGGTCGATTGCAGCACGCCGGCGTCAACGAGGCGGGCGATCTCCGTCAGGATTCTATGCTGCTCAACCATGTCGCCACTCTCATAGATGGAGCGGGTGAACACGCCCTCCCACGCAACCGTCACCGACTTCTGCCGAAGTCCGACGATGTCCAGGCTTTTCACATCATCGATCATTGCGAGACAGCCCTGGGGAGCGATGATCTTCGCGTATTGGCCAAGGTTGGAGTCGCTCGCCGCAAGACTGGCGATGAAATTCACGGACTTCACCCCAATGGCTTCAAGCCCTTCCGCGAGCGGCTGGCGATGGCTGATGACGTGGTGGGCGCCCATCCGCTTGGTCCACGCCAAGCTTTCCGGGCGCGAGGCAGTCGCGATCACCGTCAATCGGGTCAACTGCCGGGCGAGCTGGACCAGCATCGATCCCACGCCGCCAGCGCCATTGATGATCAGGATCGATTGACCGCTCGAAGGGCCATCACGCGGCACGCGCAGCCGGTCGAACAATAATTCCCACGCCGTCAGCGCCGTCAGCGGCAGGGCGGCGGACTCGGACCAGGACAGGGACTTGGGCTTCGATCCAACAAGCCGCTCATCGACGGTGTGCAGTTCCGAATTGCTTCCCGGCCGATTGATCGTTCCGGCGTAGAAGACCTCGTCGCCGGGCGAGAAGAGCGTGACGTCCGATCCGATCGCTTCCACTGTCCCAGCCGCATCGAACCCGAGGACCATCGGCTGACCTTCGCGCGGCTTCGCGCCTGCACGGACCTTCGCGTCCACCGGGTTGACGGAAACCGCCTCAACACGAACCAGCAGGTCGCGCTTGCCGGGAATGGGGTCCGGGAGTTCGAGATCGATCAGAGAGTCGTCCCGATCGATGCTGCCGCCCTGGGAGAAGCCGACTGCCCTCACCGGGGACCGACCTTCTCCACAGCCTCCTTGCTTGTCGCGCGTGCGGCTCCCGCTGCGCTGCGGCCGGCCCGCCTTCCGGAGAAGATGCAGTCCGCGACGGAAAGGCCGCTGACATAGAGGTTGGAACATATCCCGACCGCGGTTCTCCCGGCGGCATAAAGGCCCGGAATGACGCTGCCGTCCTCGCGGCGCACGCCTCCGCTTTCCTCTTCCACCTTGAGGCCGCCGAGGGTCATCACCGACAGCGGTTCATATTTCGCATCGATCGACATATCGACCGCGTAGAACGGACCGTGCTCGATCGGCTGCAGTTCATCGCCTTCCTTGCCGAACGGGTCGCGCTCGGCTCCGCGAGCTGCGGCATTGTAGTGTCGCACCGTCTCGGCGAAGGCCGCGCGATCAAAGCCCATCTTGTTCGCCAGGCTGTCAAGCGTCCGCGCCTTGACCCGTCCAAGCGCCATCGCAAGCAGCGCCGGATAGCGCTGGAACGGTAGCACCCGGGGGGCGAGCACTTGCTTGCGCGCGAGGCGCACCAGGCGACGGTCGAGGATCAACCACGCCTTGCCGCCATGGTCTTCGACGAGCGGACTCCCGATCGCAGAACCATAGTAGGTCTCATTGACGAACCGCTCACCGCGCCGGTTGACCAGCATGCCCTGTGACCAGGCATGCGGCGGATTAAGGAAGCGCCAGGCGCTCAAGTGATGAAGCAAGTCGACCGCGCCGCCGGCGGTCTGGCCAAGCCGCATGCCCGCTCCTGTATCGCCGGCGGTGCCGTTCGGCATGCCTTCACGATAGCCCGGTGCATAATGCGCGATCATCTCCCGATTGTAGATGTAGCCGCCGGTGCTGAGCACTACGCCACCCTTGGCGCGAACCCGGATCCGTTTGCGCCCTTGCGCTTCCAGGTCACGCGCTCGCTTCAGGAAGGCCTCGCCGCGGGCCCGGGTGAGCCCCGAACCCGGGTAGGATGGCGGTAGTAGCCGAAGCCAGAATTGGCCGCGCTTCTGAAGCCGGGCATGTTCGGGTGCCTCGGGCGCATCTGCCGGAAGGGAAGCCGCTTCCACTCCGACAACGGCTCCGGCTGAATCGAGGACGAGGCGCAGCACTTCGGTATGACGAAGAACTCGAACGCCGGCCTTTTCGGCGGATGCCTCGAGAGGATAATAAAGGCCCGCGCCATAGCCTTCGCCGCTTTTGGTCGGCGGCATGAAGGCGCGGTGACCACGCGGCGCCGGCTTGGCATGGTCTCGGTATGGCCCGCACAGCGAACTGTCCGAGTGATACAGATAATAGGTCGGATCGGGGTAGGACGTCTTGCCCGGGTAGACTCGGCTGGCGAACCGCACGCCATGGCGTTCCATCCAGGCGGCGTCGTCCACACTGCCTTCGCAAAACCGCCGGAGAGTGGCGTCGCTGACCACGCCCTTCGTCTCCATTTGGAGATAGTTGAACATTTGTTCTGCGGAGTCTTCGACACCGGCCTCGCGCTGCGCGGAGGTTCCGCCGCCGGCGTAGAAAATGCCGCCGTTGACCGCCGTTGAACCGCCGCCACCGAAGCGGTCGAGAGCGATCACATGTGATCCCTCTTCGGCGGCCTGGAGGGCGGCACTCACCCCTGCTCCGCCAAGTCCGACGATGACCACGTCCGCGGACTCGTCCCAATGCTCCTGATCGGCCGACCCAATCTTGACCGCCTCTTCGATCGTCGAAAACCAGTCAGGGCTTCCGGGCGTTTCGACTCCCCAATTTCGGTTCATTGCCGCTCCTGCTTGCTCCACTCGATTCCAAGTTCCTATGGACGTTCAGGTAATTCGCCGACAGTGTTTGTAAGCCTGAAGTCATATTAAGCTACAGGAGAGATGATGGACCGCCCGGTGCGCGTCCGCGACCATCCAGGCGCGGCGCTAGTGTGCATTGCGATTTCCGGTATTAATTCGGGCGTCGCCGTCGCGCTGTCCCCCGCCTTGCCGGCATTGGCTCAGGAGCTTGGCAGCGGCAACGACGCCAGATTTGTAGCCCAGATGATTCAGACCGTGCCCGCTCTGGCGATGATCGTGGGATGCGGTGTTGCGGGATACGCTTCGCAGTGGCTGGGACGAAGGATGGTCACCTTTGCAGCGGCACTGCTGTTTACCTTGGCGGGTCTTGCCGGAACCGTGATGCCCGACTTCACGACGCTGGTCGCCAGCAGGGTGCTCCATGGGTTTGCGGCTGGTGTCCTGATTACCACCAGCTATGCGCTGGTCGGCGAGTATTTCGATGGGCCGGCGCGGGCGCGAATGCTCGGCTTCTGCGCAGCGAGCGGTTCGGTTTCATCGATCCTTTTCCTGGTGGCAGCGGGGCCGATGGTCGACGCATTCGGGTGGCGAAGCGTTTTCCTGCTCTTCCTGCCGACCGCAATCCTTCTTCCGTTCATCCTCAGCTCTCTGCATTCCGGACTTCCACCCCGCGAAGAAGGGCAGCCGCTGAGCTGGGGTCCGATTGCAGGTCTGTGGCCGCTGGGGGTTCTCCAGATCGCCTATACGATCGGAATGTACATGTCGGTCATCCAGGTGCCATTTCTGGTAACTGCCAAGGGCATCGCTAGCGGTGCGATGATCAGTGTGCTGGTTGCGACTACGTCCGTCGCAGCGACGATCACCTCATTGCTGTACGGATGGCTGCGACGTTTCCTCAACTTCCAAGGCATGTTCGCGCTGATGTCCGCAGCATTCGGCGCGGGGCTGCTAATCTGCGCGAATGCCGACAATTTGATAATATTCGTCATCGGAGCCCTCGCGCTTGGCGTTGGCGCTGGTTCGGTTGAGCCGACCCTGGTGTCGCGGGCGCTGAACCAAACCCCTGAGGCGCTCCATGACCGGGCGGCCGGCGCCGCCATGGCCACGCTGTTCCTCGGGCAATTCCTCAATCCGGTGGTCGTCGGCCCAGTAGCGGCGTTCGGCGGAGTCGAGTTCGCTGCCGCAACCTTCGGCGTTGCCTACCTCGCGGCGGGTGCGATGTTCATGGCCGCTGTGGTCAGACGTCGCGGGCCGGTGCGGGTGAAAGAACGGGCCGGAGCGCAAGGCTGATCACAATTGAGCAACGGTCCGGTTGAACGGGAGAGCCAGGGTGGAGATTGCAGGGATGAACCAGGGACGAACTTCGCCTCATGCCTGGCGGATGGTGGCGATTGCCTTCCTCGCGCAGAATTTTGCGATCGGCCTGACCTTCGGCAGCTACGGCACGCTCGTTCCACGGATCGAGAGCGATTTTGGCGCGCCGCGATCGCTGAGTACCGCCGGTCTGGCGCTGGTCATCCTCGCGCTGAGCGCATTGGCGCCCGTGCTTGGGGCAGCAATCGGTCGCTTCTCGCTCAAGCGGCTGATGATCACCGGCGCGCTGCTCAGCGCGGCCGGCTATCTGGCATTGGCGTTCGCTGACAACATTTACCTCCTCCTGACTCTCTACGCGCTGGTGATCGGCCCTGGAGCGTTGATGTTGGGTCCGCTGCCGGCTTCAACGCTCATCACCAACTGGTTCGAAGAGGGAAGGGGCAAGGCGCTGGGCATCGTCAACATGCCGGTGCTGATCCTGTTGACGCCGCTGACCTCGGCTGCGCTGGTGACGAGCTATGGCCTGCGTGGAGTTTATTTGACCATCGCGGCTCTGTTCCTGATCCTTGTCCCTCTGCTGTTCTTGATCGTTGATCGTCCTGAGCGGGCCACTGCCGACCACGAGGTGGCGCATGAGGAACTCGCTACGGCCCCGGCCGGGTATCGATCAATGGGCCAGCTGATCAGGCGTCCCCTGCTGTGGCTGGTCTGCACGGCCGTCGGCCTCACGTTCGCGGGCAGCACCATGTTGACGGCACATCTCGTTCCGATGATGGCGGAGCGTCAGATCGACCTGCAGCGTGCGTCACTGTTGTTGGCGGTGCTCGGGGGTTCCGGAATCGCCGGCGCCTATATCTTCGGGTGGTTGGCTGACCGGGTGGGGGCGGGGACTACGCTGGCAGCGAATGCCGCATTCCAAGGCATTCTGTGGAGTATGTTGCTTTTGCCCCTGAGCTATCCGTTGCTGATCCTGCTCGCTGTCCTGCTTGGCGCGTCCGCCGCGGGCATGATCGCACCGCTAGCCTCGATCCTGTCCACCTTGTTCGGCCCTCAAAACTTTGGGAGGACATACGGATTGAACGGGCTGATCAACGCGGTCTTCGTTTTCTCCTCTCCTCCACTCGCCGGATATTTGTTCGAGACGACCGGAAGCTATCGCTCCGCCATCCTGGTGCAGGTCAGCGCATTGGCTGTGGCGACATTCATGTTGATCGCGATTGCCCTGCACGTTCGTCCGGCTCAGGCTCGACGGGTGGCCGATTCATAACTGCCCCGTGCAGGAACAATGCTACCACGGAACGCGCATGTTTTCGCATCGCAGTCGGGCCCGGCAGTGGGGAGCCAAGCAGGAGCCGATCGTGAATCGGCGCCAGGATCATCGCGACGAACAACCGGCTGTGTGCGGTCGATCGCGCTCTTTCCATGCCCTGGTCTTGCAGATAGGCAGCCAATGGTTTGACCATATATTCCTCGCGCACTTGTTGCACGATCGGGGCGATTTCCGGGAACTCGCGCCCTTCACGCGGATACAAAATACCCAAGCCGCGGCTTTCGTCAGTCGACAGGCGAGTCATCAAAGCGAGGGCATAATCCTCGAGTAAGCGTCGAACTGAACCCTTCTCACAAAAGCTGAAGACGGGGAATTGCTGCGCCCCTTTGATCACGCACGCGCGGAACAGCGACGCCTTGTCCCCGTGCCACGAATAGAGGGTGCGTTTAGTGATTCCAGCCGCTGCGGCGATCGCATCCACGGTCGTCGCGCGATAGCCGTCACGGATGAAATGTTCGCGTGCGATTTGAAGAAGGTTGGTCATCCGGTCACGGCTGGAATCGGTCGGCGGACGGCCCCGTGGCGGTTTCATTGTTTGTGTTTGCGCTTCGTCCGTCATTTGCCGCCTCACGTCAAAATCAGCTTGCCTCATTTCAGCGGATAAATATACCAGACAGTATAAAAAAACGAGCGAGTCTGTTGACGCGGCGCGACAGGGCCACTGCACAGAAGTTCAGCTCTACCACGATGCGTTCTCCGTGAAGCAGGAAGCAGTCTCATGACCGATCAGGAAGACATTCGGCGGCAGTCGGCGGAACGCCTTCTTTCCGGCCGGGCGTGGGACGATTATTGTGAAACCATTCGCCGCGCTGGCCATATGGTCGATCAGTTCGGCCCTGAAGCCGACGAACTGGATCGGGCCGAATGGCATCGCTTCATCACCCGCGTCATGCGCATGTCGTTCGAACGGTTTCTCGAAAATTGCGAGCCTGAGCGGCCGCGCCTGCGCGATGCGCCGTGGCGGCAGGGAATCAACTTCCAGTCTCCCGATCAAGACCATCTGATGACCGAGTTCGTCGACGGCCGCCACGAATACCGGATTAACGGCAATCGCGGGACGTTGCCCTATTTCGTCATGGCCTCATGGACCGCCAAGCAGCCGAACAATCTGGGTGCTCGCGAGTGGGCCCAATTGGGGACTCAAGGGCTGAAGGAATTCGATCCCGCAATGCTCCGGACCACTCACTTCCTGCAGAGCGATGCGATCCAATTCGACGCTGATGGGAATTTCGAGGTTATCGTTAGCCAGAAGCAGCCCGAAAATGGCGCGGATTGGCTGCCGATCACGGAAGATTGTGTCGGCCTCCTGGTCCGCACCGTTTATCATCACCGTGACCAGACGGTCGCTCCGGTCATGCGGATCGAGCGCATCGATCAGCCTCAGCCACGCGCTCTTCGCCCGGAGGAGGTCAGTGAAAATCTCGCCAAGGCGGGGCAGATCGTCCTTGGCTATGCCGAGCTGGTCCGCTCCTGGTGGCAGGATAATCTCGGGCGGCGACCCAACCGTATTCGCTTCAGCCGGCAGGTCTACCTCAGCAATGGCGGTGTTCCGGATCGTCATCACGGCTTTGGCACGTGGAAGCGTGAGCCGGGCGAGGCGTTGGTGATCCAATTCAAGCCAATCGAGTGCGACTATTGGATCTTCCAGTTGTGCAACATGTGGCAGGAAAACCTGGACTGCTACGAAGACGGCCAGGGCTATGTCACAAAATACCGGTGCCAGCCGGAAGCGGACGGGTCGATCCGGATCGTGATCGCGGATGAAGACCCCGGAATCGGCGGCAACTGGATCGATCCCTTCGCCCACCGTCACGGCGGCATGAGCCTCAGGTTCATCAAAACAGCGGAAGATCCGCCAGCGGTGATGCTGCACGCAGTGCCGCTGGCGATGCTACGTAAGCACGGTTGGGCTGCGCTCGAAACCGTGGAACCGATCGAAAGCGGCGAGATCACGGATTGAACATGGCGCGGCTCGGCAGCAACGAAACGGTCTTCTGCACGCCGCCCTTTGGAGAGCGGTTCCTCGACTTGATTGAGCCTGCGCACGCCGCAGGATTTAGTGCAATGTCGATCAGCCCGCCGGCAATCTGGGCGCTGCGTGAGAGAGGCGTTGGGCTCACCGAGATCCGGAACAGGCTGGCGGATGCTGGACTGGCGCTGGCGGAAGTTGACGCGATAGTGGCCTGGCTGCCGATCGAAGGACGCAGCTGTTTCCTAGGACCGGATTTCGTGCCGATGCTGTCCAGGCTGAGTCCGGAGGCGGTCATCGCTGATGCCGCCGAACTGGGGGCACGCTCCGTCACCGTGGTCGACATGTTCAAGCCGAACTGCGACGTGGAGCAAGCCGCGGACGCGTTTGCCGGCATCTGCGAGTTGGCGGCGGCGCATGGCCTGCTCGTGCATATCGAGTTCATGGCTGCGGGCGGAATCCCCGACCTCACGACCGCATGGGACATCGTGCGCCGGGCCGGCCAGCCGAACGGCGGGATTACCATCGACACGCTGCATTTCTTCCGCAGCGGCAGCACGCTTGAGCAGCTGCGCGCCGTTCCACCCGAACGGATCATGACCGTACAGCTGGCGGATGCGCCGGCAGCTCCGCCTGCTGATTTGACGACGGAGCTGATGCTCGAACGGCTCAATCCGGGCGAGGGGCAGCTCGATCTGGCGGGGGTGATCGGGGTGTTGGATGAAATTGGCGCTGATGTCCCGATCGGCGTCGAGATCTTCTCCGCCGATCTTCAGTCACGTCCAGTCGCCGCGACGGCAGAGCGATGGATGAGGGGAATTCAATCAACCATTCAGGCTGCGGGCCGGGATCAACGAGGAAGCAATGATGCAGCATAGTAGCTCAAAACCTGGAGCGGCAGTTTACGGGACCGGATTCGGCCTATTCACCCATGTCCGCGCGCTGCGCGATGCTGGTTTCGAAGTCAGGGCGATCATCGGCAGGGATCGCGAACGCACAGCTCAACGGGCCGCGCCGCTCGACATTCCGGTCGCTGCGACCAGCCTCGCCGAAGCGCTTGAAGATCCCGCAATCAAGCTGGTGACCGTCGCGACCCCGCCTCACGCCCACTATCCGGTGGTGATGGAGGCAATCGCAGCCGGCAAGCATGTGATGTGCGAGAAGCCGTTCGCAAAGGATCTCGCCCAAGCGCGTGAGATGCTCCAGGCGGCTCGGTCGGCAGGAATCGTTCACATGCTTGGCGCCGAATTCCGCTTCGACACGCAGCAGGCCCTGCTTCGCCGGGTCGTGCAGGACGGTTTGATCGGCGAACCGAAGCATTTCCTGCGCATCTATCATCAGCCGGGGCTGCAGGACCCGAGCGAGAAACTGTCCGACTGGTGGGAAGACGCGGACCAGGGTGGTGGATTTCTCGGCGCGTTCGGGGCCCACATGATCGATCAGGTGCGCTCCACGATGGGCGAGTTCAAGCGCGTGAGCGGCCAGCTGCAGACGCTGGCTCCAGGGCGGCCGAACATGACCGCCGACGACTGCTACACGGTTCAATTCGAGCTTGAGAGTGGCGCCGAGGGCGTCCTGGTCGCGGCGATGGCTTCACCCGGACCCCTGATCATGGGCAACAAGATTACCGGAACGGCTGGCGGCGCCTGGATCCAGCCGGGCGCAACCTTCGCCGACCCGGCGGAGGTCTGGGTCGAGAACAGGAACGGCGCGTGCAGGATCGATCCGCCGGCGGACCTGATCAACCCGCCTCCAACACCTTTCGAGGTGACTGAGCTGATCCAGACCGAGCAGGACCGCTGGCACACCCAGGGTTTCGACGTCGCGCCCTATACGCGCTTGTTCGCCGAGATGAAGTTGCGGATTGCAGGCGCGCAAGTCACTGCCCGCGAGACTGCGGGGGACTTCTATGATGCGGCAGCCGGGCAGGCGGTGCTTGATGCTGTCCGCCGGTCGGCCGGGGAGCGGAGGTGGGTGGACGTCGAGAAGCCGTAGCGCCGACCTGGTGATCCGGCTTCGACAGTCGGGATCTCGGCACCTCAGCCGACCTGTAATATATGTTATAGCAACTGGCCGGGTTCGGGTTGAATCGATCCGGACATGACCGCTCCCTCCGAATTACCCTTATTCTACTTTCATGTTCGCAATGGCTTCGGGTTTGCCGAAGACCGTGAAGGTGCGCGCCTAGCTGGCCTGACAGAGGCGAGGGAATACGCCATCAAGTCGGCGCGCTCGCTGATCAGCGCTGATGCGGAATCGGGGTGCCTCGACCTGACTGGCGAGATTCAGGTGGCCGATGAATCCACCCGCGTGATCTTGGTCGTCAAGTTCAGCGATGCCATCGAGGTTGTGACCGACGCGTCGCCATCGAAGGGCCTCTGATCGCAATGTCGATCGGTTCGACGCTGGCCGAGAATTTATCGCTATTCGGTACGCTTCCAGATGCTGATCGGGCGGCCTTCGCAGAGCTTGAGGGCGAGATCCGCAGGTTGGACAGGCATACGGACATCTACCGTGAAGGGGACCAGCCGACGCATGTCGTCGTCGTGCTTCGCGGCCTAGTCTACCGATACCGGATCGGGGTCGATGGCACCCGGCAGATACTCTCCTTCTATCTGCCGACGGAGGCTCCGTGCCTGGAGAGCCTCTATGTCGATTACATGGACAATAATGTCGGTGCGGTGGTCGACAGCGTCATTGGCTTGATCCCTCACGAGCAGGTCTATCGTGTTCTCGACCAGTATCCCGACGCCCGCAAATTGACCTGGCGCCAGACCCTCGTTCAGGCCGCGATCTTCCGCGAGTGGCTGCTTCGGAACAGCAATTTCCCTGCCAATTCGGCCCTGGCTCATCTCGTCTGCGAGATGTTCACGCGCGCCAAAGCCGCCGGGCTGGTTGAAAACGACAGTTTTCATCTTCCGCTGACCCAGGAATTCATCGCCAATGCGCTGGGAATCACGGCCGTGCACATGAACCGGACTTTGCAGCTTCTGCGCGAAGGACAGACCTTCGAATGGCGCAGCGGGCGCCTCCACATTCGTGATTTTGAAAAGCTTGCGGAGATCGGCGACTTTCGGCCCGACTATCTTCACCTCCGCCGCTGATCGGCAGTGGTGAAATCATGCCAACTGCACCGCAATGGCGCTAAACAGCGCGAATGGATCTCTACCTGCTTCGGCATGGACTGGCAGCGGAAGCCGACCGCAACCTGTATCCGGACGACCGGATACGCCCGCTCACATCTCGCGGCCAGGAGAGGCTTCGCCTCCAGGCTCACGCAATGAAGCGGCTCGGGATGTCCTTTGCGACGATCCTCTACAGTCCCTTGTTGCGCACGCGTCAGACGGCCGAAATCATCGCCCGCGAGATGGATCGAAGGTCGGCGCTCCGAAGCGAGGATCAACTCGCCCCCGCAGGGGACAACAGGGTGCTGATCGAAATCGTCCGGACTGAATTACCACGCTCGCAATCCGTGCTGCTGGTGGGTCACGAACCCAATCTCGGCCAGCTCTGCTCGATGCTCATCTGCGGCCGAATAGACGCCCGGATCCGCTTCAAGAAGGGTGGCTTGGCTCACCTTGAGTCGGATGAATCACTGGCGTTCGGACGTACGATACTGCGCTCGCTACTCGCGCCAGCGCAATTGCTGCAGATCGTCTAAGACTCGAGCACTCGTTCACACAGCTGCTCAAGAGCGGCCAACGTTTTCATCAGTTCCGCGACCTCAGCATCATAGTCCGCCGCCATCGCAAGAAGTGCCTGCTTGCCGTCGTCGGTGATGCACGAATCCGCCAGATCGGAGCACTGGCGAGACTTGCTGCGTCGATCATGGATGCTTTGCCGGACGTCGGCCGCAGAGATAGTGCTCGCGCTTTCAAGCGCTGTGAATCGATAGTCGAGTGTCATAGCTTACCCCTCGCTTTGGATCGCCTCGTTCGCGGTTCCCTCTCCCGAGCCAGCGTTTCAATACTTCGCTGAGCGATATCCAGTGCCAGCAGCCACAAGACGCCTGTCTTTCGGGCTGAGCTCTCTTCGCTGCGCTTTCTTGAAGGCTGTCGCAACGCACCCGCCGCGGCAACCAACACTGCGGCAATTGTTTCTAACAAGATCGGGTGGTCACCGAGCGTATCAGCGAAGCCTTTGCTTCGCTTGGCAACAGACTTGCTCGCCTTGATGACAGATTCCGAGTCTGGAGACGTGCGTCGCTTCGCCTTCTTAATCTTGCGCCTTTTCGCCACGTGAGGCCTGCCGCCAGGGGAGCTGTCACGCACACGTCACAATCCGGTGACGAAGATGGCGGTCGAACATCGCCACTGCCGACGGAAGTTAATTTAGGTGAAGAACCTTGTCAAAACGGTAGCGACGATCGTCGGTTTGGGAGCTATGTTGTGAATCAACTATTCAGTAAGCACCGGAGACAATGGCAAGCTCCAGATCCGGTACCACGATCGATCCGGACGGTTCGGTTCAGTCAGGCGTTTTGCCGTGGCGGTCGGGAACAGAAGGCCGTCTCGAAATTCTGCTCATCACGTCGACCCGGCGCAAGCGATGGATCATCCCCAAAGGTCGGCCGATGATCGGACTTACCCTTCGTGAGTCGGCGATGCAGGAGGCGTTTGAGGAAGCGGGCGTTCGCGGGACACCCGAAGACGAAGCAATCGGCAGTTTCATCACCGACAAGCTTCAACTCAACGGGGACACGAAGATGCTGTCGGTGACCGTCTTTCCGATGGAGGTCGTCGAAGTGCTCGACAGCTGGCCCGAGCAAGCGCTTCGGCAACGCCGCTGGTTCCGAGTGGAAGAGGCGGCAAAACTCGCCGAGCCCGTTTCGCTGCGGGAGCTCATCACGCTGTTCAGCGCAGCCAAAGGCGGGAATGTTTGAATGGACGGCATCGCAACCGCACCCAGCCCAAGCGAGGCCCCGGCCGGCGTCGTTCAGGAACCGCGCTATTTCAATCGGGAATTGAGTTGGCTCGCCTTCAATCAGCGTGTGCTGGAGGAGGCTTGCAATAGCTCGCACCCGCTGCTGGAGCGCCTCCGCTTTCTGTCGATCTCCGGCAGCAATCTCGACGAATTCTACATGGTCCGGGTGGCAGGGCTCCAAGCTCACCGGCTGATCGGGGTCGAGGAATTGTCGACCGATGGCCTTACCCTTTCTCAGCAACTTGCCGCGATCACGGCGGCCGCCGACCGGCTGATGGATTCGCAGCAACATGTCTGGCGTGACCTTATCAAGGTGCTGGAAAAGAATGGCGCCAGGGTGCTCGACGCCGCTCATGTCGACGGGGAGGACGGGGAGTGGCTCAACCGCTACTTCCACGAACAGCTGTTTCCCCTGTTGACTCCGCAGGCGATCGATCCGGCTCACCCCTTCCCGTTCGTACCGAACCGCGGCTTTTCGCTGATCTTCGAACTGCGGCGGAGTAGCACTGCCCCGCCGATCCGCGAGATTGTCATGCTGCCGCCAGCCGTGCCGCGCTTCATTCGGCTGCCCGGCAGCGAGGCGCGCTATGTCGCGCTTGAAAGCCTCATCCGCAGCAAGACCGATGCACTGTTTCCCAACTATGAAGTGCTCGGCGAAGGCGCGTTCCGCGTGCTGCGGGACAGCGATCTTGAGCTTGAGGAAGAAGCCGAGGACCTGGTCCGTTACTTCCGCACGGCCATCAAACGGCGTCGTCGCGGGCGCGTAATTCGGCTGGAACTTGATCCGGCGATGCCAGACGCCCTGGTGGAGGCGGTGGTCACAGGCCTCAATGCCGGTGACGCCCTGATATCCAAGGCGGGGGGCGTGCTGGGGGTCGCTGACCTGTCCGTGATTGTCGACGAGGATCGGCCTGACCTGAAGTTCCCGCCGTTCGATCCGCGCTTCCCAGAGCGGATTCGCGAGCATGGCGGCGATTGCTTCGCTGCGATCCGCGACAAGGACATCCTCGTCCACCATCCCTACGAGAGTTTCGAGGTGGTGGTCGAATTCGTGAAGCAGGCCGCTGCCGATCCCGACGTGGTGGCGATCAAGCAGACGCTCTACCGCGCCGGGAAGCAGTCGCCGATCATCCGGGCGCTGATCGAAGCGGCCGAGGCGGGGAAATCGGTGACGGCCGCGGTCGAACTCAAGGCGCGGTTCGATGAGGAGCAGAACCTCCTCTGGGCCAGCGCGCTCGAACGGGCAGGCGTGCAGGTCGTGTATGGCTTCATGGATTGGAAGACCCATGCGAAGGTGTCGATGGTCGTTCGCCGGGAAGAGTCCGGCTATCGCACCTATTGTCACTTCGGCACCGGCAATTACCACCCGGTGACCGCGCGCATCTACACCGATCTCAGTTATTTCACCGCCGATCCGGTGGCGGGCCACGATGCCGCGCTGCTGTTCAATTATATTACCGGCTATGTAGAGCCGCGGAGCCTGGAGCGGCTGGTGATTTCACCTCACCAGCTGCGTGACAAGATCATCCGGTTGATCGATCGAGAGATCGAGGCCGCGATTGCCGGCAAGCCGTCAGGCATCTGGGCCAAGATGAACTCGCTGGTCGACCCAATGATCATCGACAAGCTCTATGAAGCCAACGCCGGAGGCGTTGAGATCAACCTGGTCGTTCGCGGCATTTGTTGTCTGCGGCCGGGTGTGCCGGGCCTCTCCGAACGGATCTACGTCAAGTCGATCGTCGGCCGCTTCCTGGAGCACTCGCGCCTGTGGTGCTTCGCCAACGGATCGGAGCTGCCAAGTCGTGACGCGCTGGTATTCATCAGCTCGGCGGACTGGATGCCACGCAACTTCGATCGGCGGATTGAATATATGCTGCCGATCGAAAATCCGACGGTTCACGCGCAATTGCTCGAACAGGTGATGCTCGCCAATCTCCTCGACAACGAGCAGAGTTGGCGGCTGTCGGCTGACGGGAGTTATGAGCGAATCCAGCCCAAGGGACGGGGTTCGTTCAATCTCCACCATTACTTCATGACCAATCCCTCGCTATCAGGCCGGGGCCGGGCACTTGCACGTGGCCGGCGGGTGCCCAAGCTGCGGCTTCGCCGCGGCCGCTGATAGGGGAGGTTGATGAGAGAGCCGGTTGCGATCATCGACATCGGCTCAAACTCGATCCGCCTCGTCGTCTACACCGGAAGCCCGCGCGCTCCATCGGTGATCTTCAATGAGAAGGTGCTGGCGGGGCTTGGTCGGGACCTCGCCAAGACCGGCGCCTTGTCTGAAGCCGCGCAGACGCGCGCGTTGACTGCGCTTGGCCGGTTTCAGCTGTTGCTGCGCCACATGGGGGTTGGGCGAGTTCGAACCGTGGCCACCGCCGCTGTCCGGGACGCCAGCAACGGCGCCGACTTCGTCGCTCAGGTGGAGGCACTGGGGTTGGACTGCGAAGTCCTCTCTGCCGAGCAGGAAGGCTGGCTCGCGGGGGAGGGGGTTCTGTCCGCCATTCCCGACGCGGATGGGCTGGTGGGCGATCTCGGTGGCGGGAGTTTGGAGCTCGTCGAGGTTGGCGACGGGCGGGTGCGCAAGGCGCTCTCGCTGCCGATCGGAGTGCTGAGGGTCCGGGCGAACGGCAAGGATAGCGAGCTGGTGGCCGACGCGATCCGGCGCGGCCTCAAGACCGCTGACATATCACGGCGCCGTGCCGGCCGCCCGTTCTACATGGTTGGCGGTTCGTGGCGCGCGCTTGCCCGCCTGGACATGGTTACGAGCAGCTATCCGCTACCGATCACCCACGGCTATGTGATGCCCACGAACAGGCCGCGCGATCTGGCAAAGCTGATTGAATCTCTTCAGGGCAAGGACACCAAGGGCATTCCCGTTTCTTCGGAGCGTATTCCGACGCTCCCCGCAGCGGCGATGATTCTGTCGAGCATTGCCGAGGAGCTTCGGCCTGATCGCTTCATCGTGTCCAGCTACGGCATCCGGGAGGGTTTGCTCTATGCAGGCTTGCCGGCCCGGGAGCGCCGCAAGGACCCGCTGGTCGAAGCGGCGCGGGAGGCGAGTCTCGCTGCCCGGCGGTTCGAAGAGCATGGCGACCTGCTGGATTCATGGATCGGGCCGATTTTCGACGACCAGCGCGATCAGGCTCGGCTGCGACTGGTGTCCTGCATCCTCGCTGACGCCGCCTGGCAGGCGCACCCCGATTTCCGCTCCGAGCGTGGCGTGGAGCTGGCGCTGCACGGCAATTGGGTTGGGGTGGATGCGGCAGAGCGGGTGCTGATCGCGCAGGCGCTTTACTCCAATTTCGGAGCGCAGCAGCTGCTGCCGGACCGTGCCTTGACCTTCTTATGCAATCGCAGCGCTTTGGAGCGCGCTCATCAATGGGGTCTGGCGATGCGGCTCGGCCAGAGGCTGAGCGGGGGTGTCGCGTCAGCCCTGAAGCGCACCAGCCTGGCCACGGCGCCAGACTGTATCCAGCTTCGCGTCCGCAAGTCCGACCAGGCGTTAATTGGGGAAGCAGTGCAGCGCCGCCTGGTGCGGCTTGCTCAGGCGATGGGCTGCGAACAGCAACTCGTCGTCAGCGGTTAGAAGGGATCACCCGGCAGTCACCCAGAAAGGGCGCCGACGCTTCAGTCCAGCCAGTAATTTCCTGATCGGCACCAGCTGCTTCTTGCGGCCGACCGCAGCTGGCTTGTTCGGAAGCGTGACTGAGAAGGTCTGTGCCAGCTCTCTCGCCAGGACCTCATCGTTCCATTCTCCGAGCCCGTCCTGAAGCGCTTCGAGGGCTTTACTCCAGGCCTTGACCCGTTCGCGATCATAGAGATCGCCCAGGAACCCCACGCCGTACCGCATTTTCTTGATATCGATCCGAAGCAGATGAAGGTCGTCGTCGGACAGCGTGTCAATGTGAGCCGCCGCCGACTCCACCTGTTCCCACAACTGCTGCAACCGCTGCGTGGCAAAGGGCCGGATTGACGAATTCGCCTGCCGCCGTTGCCAAGGCGCAGTTTCAAGCCACTCGAGAATTCCAGTAAAAAGATCGCGGGAGCGCTGTGATTTGATATGTTCGATTGCGACGTCATAAGCTCGCTCTCTCGCCTCGTGCAGCCGCTTGAGGTCTGCAGGCGCAAGAGACGATCCGTAGGCTTGCGCGAACACATCAAGGTTGCGAGCCTCGCCGAGAGCCGCGGTGAACCACCGCAGGTCATGGCGCAGCTCGCGGAATGTCGATCGCCGGATGACCGGGCGAAAAAGGGACAATGCCGCTCGCAGGCGTCGCATCGCCACCCGGCCCTGGTGCAGCGCTTCGACATTGCGGTCCACGACAATCAGCGCCTCGTTCAGGCGGAAATGCCGGATGCACGACAGGAGGATCAAGGCGAACACGTCCGCGATCGTCTGCTCTTCGTTGATCTTGATCGGCGGCGCCTTGCGCACCAACTTCCTTTCCACTTCTCGGGTGGCCTCTGGAAGTGCACTCACCAGGCTTCGCAAGAGTCACTGCTTGTCCGTGGATGTAGCGTTGCCGATATAGAGTTTGAAGGAGTTGGCAGGTGAATCAGATCACCGCAGCCCGGGTCGTTCCCATTCTTGCCATCGCTGCGGGAATTTCGTTCCTCGGAATCAACGCCCCGACGGGGGCAAAGGAATTGACCGTCAAAGCGCCGCCGCCGGCGCTGGTCGCCCCAGTCGGCGGCCAGATTGAGACCGCGATCTTCGCCGGTGGGTGCTTCTGGGGAGTCGAGGCGGTTTTCGAGCATGTGCGCGGAGTGGTTCGCGTCGACTCCGGCTATTCCGGCGGCAATGCCGCAACAGCGCGATACCCGCTCGTAACGACCGGCCGCACAGGTCATGCCGAAGCGGTGAAGGTCATCTTCAACCCTGCTCGCGTGAATTATGCTGAGCTCCTTCGCGTTTATTTTTCGGTCGCACATGATCCGACCCAGCTCAACCGGCAAGGGCCGGATGTCGGCCCGCAATATCGAAGCGCGCTATTTCCGCTATCAGCCGATCAGGCACGCGTGGCGCGCGCCTACATCGCTCAGCTGAGCAATGCGCGCATTTACCCGCGCCCGATTGTGACAAAGATTGAGCAATTCAGAGCGTTCTATCCGGCCGAGTCATACCATCAGGATTTCATGGCCAAGAACCCGAGCCACCCGTACATCCAAGCCCATGACGCGCCGAAGCTGGTGGCGCTGAAAGCGAAATTTCCGCAAATGTTCAAAGGGTAGCGGCTAGGTCACGCTGCGCAGATCGATGTAATGCGATCAATCCTCAGGCAGTTGATCGGTGCCATCATGCTCGATGGCCGCTCCGACGGTGCCGTCAGCGAAGCGCAGCAGCAGCCGTGCTGCCGTTCGAGCGTCGGCCGCGTGAACCAAGGTCTGTCCTGACCGGTCGGTGACTCGTACGAAGCCGCGCGACAGCGGCCGCTCCGGATGGACGAGCTCCGCCATCCGCCACAAAGCCGCCAACCGCTCGTTGGCGGTTGTGAACTGACGCTCTAACCCCTGCGGCAATCGCGCGGTCAGGTCTTGCACCCGCTGCCCAGCAGCGGCCAGCCGATGGCGCAACATGTCGGGCCGGAGCGGCGCGGCTACAGCATTCAGGTCGGCGCGCGCATGGGCTGACCGGGCCGATAAGGCGCGGGGCAGGCGGTCAGCCAATTCATCTAGGCGTTGCCGCCGCATGCTCAGCAAGTCGTCGATCGCCGGCCAGCGCTCCTGAGCCAAGCCGAGACGCTGGGCGGCCTGCTCCTGATGCCGCGCAAGACAGCGCCGGCTCCGCTGGCCAAGCTCCTCCAACTGCGCCAGCAGCTCGGATCGCACCGGGACCGCAAGCTCCGCTGCCGCGGTGGGCGTCGGCGCGCGCAGGTCGGCGGCGTGATCGATCAGGGTCGTGTCGGTTTCATGCCCGACCGCCGAGATCAGCGGGATTGGCGATTCGGCGGCGGCGCGAACTACCTCTTCCTCGTTGAACGCCCACAAATCCTCGATCGAGCCGCCGCCCCGCGCAACGATTAGTAGGTCGGGCCTGGGATCGAAGGCGGCAAAGCCGCGGATCGCGGCAGCGATTTTCGCGGCCGCACCTTCGCCCTGCACCGGCACTGGCCACAGCACCACATGAGTTGGGCAGCGATCCTCGAGCCGGTGGATGATGTCGCGGATAACCGCGCCGGTGGGGGAGGTCACGACTCCGATCAGCGTCGGAAGGAAGGGCAGCGGACGCTTGCGGCCGACATCGAACAGGCCTTCGGCCGCGAGTGCCCGGCGGCGGCGATCGAGCAGCGCCATCAGCGCGCCTTCGCCAGCGAGCTCCATCCGATTGACCACGATCTGATATTTCGATCGGCCAGGGTAGGTCGTCAGCTTACCGGTGGCGATCACCTCTGCCCCGTCTTCCGGCCGGAACGCGAGACTTGCTGCATTGCCCCGCCAGATCACGGCGTCGATGCAGGCCTGGTCGTCCTTGATCGTGAAATAGCAATGGCCTGAGCTGTGCCGCTTGAAGCCGGAAATCTCGCCCCGCACCCGGACGTGCGAAAAGCTGCTCTCGATCGATCGCTTGAGCGCGTTCGAGAGTTCACTGACGCTGAGCGGCGCTGCGTTGTCGCCGCGCGCCGGCTCGGCTAACAGGCCGGGGCTACGGTCATCGTCGCCGCTTTCGGGGAGAGGCATGAATATCCTGCTGCTGGGTTCAGGCGGACGCGAGGATGCGCTGGCGTGGCGGCTTAGGCAATCACCTAGCACCCGGCGCCTGGTTGCGGCACCCGGAAATCCGGGCGTCGCGCGTTGGGCCGAATGCGTGGCGATTGATCCCTGCAGCCCTGACGCGGTCCTGGACCTGGCGCGCGAAATCGCTGCCGACCTGGTCGTAATCGGTCCGGAAGCGCCGCTGGTCGCGGGTGTTGGCGACGCATGCCGGGCCGCGGGCTTTGCCGTCTTCGGACCCAATGCAGAGGCCGCTCAGTTGGAAGGGTCAAAAGGCTTCACCAAGGATCTTTGCGCCGCACACAATATCCCGACCGCGGCCTATGTCAGGGTCGAAACCCAAGCAGACGCGCTTGCCGCGCTCGACCGTTTTGCCATTCCCGTCGTGATCAAGGCTGACGGGCTCGCGGCCGGGAAGGGGGTCACCGTTGCTCTCACCCGCGCCGAGGCGGAACAGGCGATTGCCGCCGCAGGCGACGGGCCGATGGTGATCGAAGAATTCCTCGAAGGCGAGGAAGCCAGCCTGTTCGCCCTGGTGGACGGCGAGACCGCAATCCCCCTCGCTTCGGCGCAGGATCATAAGCGGGTCGGCGAAGGAGACACCGGACCCAACACCGGCGGGATGGGGGCCTACAGCCCGGCGCCGGTGCTCAGTCCAGGGCTTGAACAGCGGGCGATGGACGAGATCGTCGGTCCGACCGCGCGCGCGATGGCTGCTGCCGGTACGCCTTTCTCAGGGGTGCTTTATGCCGGTCTGATGCTCACTGCGGATGGGCCCAAGCTGATCGAATATAATGTCCGCTTCGGCGATCCGGAATGCCAGGCGATCATGCCTTTGATCGAAGGCGATTTCGCGGAACTGTTGATGGCCGTGGCGAGCGGTCGATTGGCCATGGTCACCCCGCCGCAGCTCAAGCCCTGCTCCGCAGTGACGGTGGTGGTCGCCGCTGAGGGATATCCGGGAACTCCGAAGAAAGGCGGACCGATCGACGGGATCGAGGATGCGGAGCGGGTTCCGGGAGTGACCGTATTCCATGCCGGAACGGGGCGGCACAGCTCGGGCGCGCTCCTGTCTGCGGGCGGCCGGGTCCTTGCAGTGACCGCGATTGCCGAGACGTTCGTGAATGCCCGTGCGCGCGCCTACCGCGCGATCGATGCGATCGACTTTCCCGATGGCTTCCACCGCCGCGACATCGGCTGGCGCGAGCTGGCCCGGGCCGAGGCATGACCGGGTCAGCCAAGCTGGCAATTGGGGTTGCCGCGTCGTTGCTGCTCGCCTGGGTTTATCACGGGCCGCTCGGTGCGGCCGATCGCCTGACCTCGCACATCGAGGCCGATGTTCGCGCCGAACTGGTGCGCAACGAGATGGACATGGTTCAAGCCCGCCTCGAACGTGGCCCGCTGAGGCGGACTCTGGTCCTGTCCGGGCCGGCCGATGATTTCCAACGCTCCGAGCTGATCCGCATCATCTCCGCCATTCCTGGGGTGAGCCGCGTCCGCTGGGCGCCCGACAGCCTGCCGCTGGAGCCGGTGACGCCGTGATTCCATTGCTTGCCGAGGTCGCGCTTCTGGCGTTCGGGGCATTCAGCCTTGGGCTGCTGGCGGGTTATCTGATTGAGCGCCGCAGGCGTTCGCGAACCGGGGAGTGACGATGACAGAAGTGCTGCGCGAATATTGGCCGATCCTGATTGTCATTGCCGTTCTTGGCCTGATCATTGGCCTATGGCTGCTCCGGCCCCGCCAACGCGTCCAACTCAGTGATTCCTCAACGCCGATCCGTCCGCACATGGACCCTGCCCGCGACACTCATGAAGGTTCTGGAATTGCCGACGAAGCTGCGGCGGCAACAAGCGATGTGGCCGGTGAATTCCTCGGCGCGGAGGTTCATCGCGAACTTGCCGCCGATGCGGGACCGGCCGACGATTTGCAGCGGCTCAAGGGCGTGGGTCCGCGCTTGTCCGCATTGCTCAACGATCGGGGAATTAGCCGGTTCGACCAGCTCGCCAGTTTGAGCGAGGCCGATCTGGCGGTACTCGACCGCGATCTCGGCAGCTTTAAGGGCCGGCTGGCCAGAGATCGGGTCGTGCAGCAGGCGGGATATCTTGCGCGCGGCGACGTCACCGGCTTCGAACAGGAATTCGGGAAGCTCTAAAGGCTCAGTCGTCCTCAGTGCTCCGGTCGCGCCGCCGTTTGGGCGGCGTGGCGATCAGCTTGTCGATCTTGCGGCCGTCCATATCGACAACCTCGAACGACCAACGGTCATGCTCGAACAATTCGCCGGTCTTGGGGATCCGCTTGAGCAGCGACAGCGCGAACCCCGCAACGGTGGCATAGTCACGTTCGGACGGTAGGCTGATCCCCAGCGTATCCCCCAACACGCGTGCACTCGCGGCGCCTGACACAAGCCAGCTTCCGTCCTCGCGCTCGACGAGCGGCGGATCGTCGCCTTCCTCGATGTCATGCGCGAACGATCCGGCAAGCGCCGACAGCAGGCTGCCCGGCGTTACAATCCCGTCAACATGCCCATACTCATCCTGCACCAGCGCGAGCGGAACCGCCGCCGCGCGGAGAACAGCGAGAGCGTCCATCGCGTCCATCATGTCCGGAACCACTGCCGGCTTGACGGCCAACGCGCGCAGATCGAGTGGCCGATTATCGAGCATTGCCATCAGCAGGTCGCGAACCTGGACCACACCGATGATCCGATCGACCGATCCCTCCGCCAGTGGCAGCCGTGTGTGGGGGATTTCGGCCAAGGCCTCGCGTAGTCCGCTCAGCGGCGTGTCTGCGTCGATCCAGTCGATGTCTGTGCGAGGGGTCATGACTTCGCGCACCGGCCGGTCGGCGAGGCGCACAACTCCCGAGATGATCGCCCGTTCGTTCTCTTCCAACACCCCCGCCGATTTTGCCTCGGCGACCACCAGGTGAAGTTCTTCGGCGGTGACGACGCTGCGTGCTTCTCGGTTCAATCCCAGCGCACGGAACACCAGGCCCGTGGTCTTGTCGAGCAGCCAGACGAACGGCGCGGTCGCCTTCGACAGCCAGTGCATCGGTCGGGAGATAGCGACTGCAATCGGCTCAGGAGAGCGCAGGGCAAACTGCTTCGGAACCAGTTCGCCGATCACGAGGCTCGCATAGGTGACGATTACCACGACCAGGGTGAAGCCGATGCTATGCGCGGTCTCCGGCTCAACCCCGAGCAGTTCGACGCGCTGGGAGACCGGCTCGCCCAGGCTTGCCCCTGAATAGGCGCCGGCAAGAATGCCGATCAGCGTGATTCCGATCTGGACGGTGGAGAGGAAGCGTCCAGGATCGGCGGCCAGCGCAAGTGCCGTCTTCGCGCCGCCGCTGCCAGCCTTAGCCATGGCCTTGAGCCTCGCCTCGCGCGCCGACACGATCGCCAGCTCGCTCAGTGCGAAGACACCATTAAGCCCGATCAGGGCGAAGATCAGAACAAGATCGAGCCAGGGGAAGGGAAGGAGCGGGTCGCGCATGCGTGAAGCCGCTCTCTTGACGGGATTTGCCGAGTTCCACAAGCAGTCGGCCGTCTGCGTGGATGACGCTAGCGCCTCGCCAGGAAGAAATCCTTGAGCTGAGCGGCCGCGATTTCCTCGCCAATTCCGCCGAGTACGTCCGGGCGATGATGACATGTGGGATGAGCGAACACGCGCGCTCCGTGAACTACTCCTCCGCCCTTCGGATCGTCGGCTGCAAACCGCAGCGCGTCGAGCCGCGCGATCGCGATCGCTGCGGCGCACATCGCGCAAGGTTCAAGCGTGACCCACAAGGTGCAGCCATCGAGGCGCGGGCGGCCGAGCGCGGCTGCGGCGAGCCGGATCGCGACCATCTCGGCGTGCGCGGTCGGGTCGAGATTGCCCCGCATGGAATTGCGCGCCTCGGCAATGATCTGATCGCCGCGAGTGATCACCGCGCCGACGGGCACCTCGTCGGCCGCCGCGGCCTCGGCGGCAAGATCAAGGGCACGGCGCATTGGTTGCGGCAGCGGGAAGCTCATCCGCGACTGGCTAGCCCAGGCTTTGGTGCCTGCCTAGTTTACGCTGTTGGCGGTGGGCTGGTCTCTCGGCGAGTCGACCCTCACCGTTGGGACGGCAACCTGAACGTTGCGCTCCTTGACCCCGACGGCGACAGAACCAGTCTCGACTTGAAAGGCGGGTGTCTGACCGCCCTTTGCCGTAACGCCATCACCGGTTGCGGCGACCGCGGGCATTTCAGCGTCGCGAGTCTGGCTGATGGACAGCAGTCCAGACTGGATGAGCGCGATCAGCGCCACGACAGCCAAGATTAGGATCAGGAAGATTGCGCGCATCAAAACCGTCCGTCTAAGCGAAGATTGACCAGAAAAACGCCCGGGACAAGCGGGAGTTGCACTGGGCTGGAGTTGACGAGCGAAAGCCTCCCCGCTATCGGGCGCCTTCAGGAGCCCGTTCAACCAGGACGAGAATGATGTCGCGCATTTGCGAGCTGACCGGCAAGGGCCGGCAGGTGGGACACAATGTTTCCCACGCCAACAACAAGACCAAGCGGACCTTTCTGCCCAACCTGCAGAATGTCACGCTGATCTCTGATGCGCTCGGGCAGGGTGTCCGCCTGCGGGTGTCGACCCATGGCCTGCGTTCGGTTGAACATGTCGGCGGGCTCGACAATTGGCTGAGCAAGACTGCCGACGAGAAGCTCTCGCCGCGCGCGCGCAAGCTCAAGCGCGAAATTGCGAAGAAGGCGCAGGCGGCCGCCTGACGTCTACTCTCGCGATTGTTGCGGGAGTTTAAGGTCCAGCGCCAGCAGGAGCGTTCGTCTCCTGGAGCTAAAATCATTGTCGGTCATTAGCCAGAGGCGAACCATCTGATTGCCCCGGCTCTCCGGCGCCATCGCTTCGACATTATCTAGCACGCCAAGCGGCAAGGGCGCGAGCAGCCGCGCCTCCAGCCCGTCTTCCTTTTCGATCACGCGCAGTAGTTGGTTGCGGACGCCCATCAGACCGATCGACCGGCCGACCACTAGCAGCGAGCCGTCGGGGAGCGTAGTCGCTTCTGAAAGACGGCCCTGCGGATTGTGCCATTTGACCGGCTTGATCTCTCGTCCGGCCAATTGCGCAGCCTGATCACCATCCTCGCTGAACAGCAGCAGCCCGCCTCGCCATTGGGTGAGCGCTTCGATCCCGCTGTTGCGCCCCAGTCCAGGCATCGCGACTTCAACCGTCTCCAACACTCGCCGGAAGTCCTGGTCGAACAGCCACAGCTCGTCACGATATTCGAAGGCAACCCACCAGCCGCGGCCTGCAGGATCGCCCGATAGAGCTTCGCCGTCGCGGTTCTTCTTGTACTCGCCCGAACCAGGACCGCTCGGCAGGTCGCGGATCTGGGCGGGACGCATCCGGACGCCCGGTTTCGGTAGGCGGATCAGGCTACCGGAATCGGTGAGGAGCAGAAGTGCACCTCCATCAATTGCCATGCCGGAAACCCCGCCGAAGCGCCGCTCCGCGACATCAACCGTCCAGGCTCCCGCAAGCGTCAGGGGCGCGAATTGCCGGTGATCGAGATCAAGCGCCGCAAAGCGGATGGGAGCAAGAGTTGGAGGGCCGGGCTTTCGATCCGGGGAATCTGGCATTGCCCATGCGAAACCGAGGACGAGCGCAAACAGAAGGCCATGAACTGCGGCCTGGAATGTGAACCGAAGCTGCAACCGATGTTCAGCTTCGGTTGCAGGCGAATCGGGCACTAGCGACGTCATTCGGGTGTTCCTCCCTTCACCCATTAGGCGACCTAAGTGTCGTAACTGAGTTCCCTCGTGTCGCGTAGCGAGGGGGGCCCGGGGCGAGAGATCGCGCCGGGCCCAATCTTTTTCAGCGTTCCGGTTTGAACAGCTGGGCCAGGCGCTCGATCATCACGGTGGCGAGCTGCTCCGCATCCATGATGGTGACTGCATTGCGGTAGTAGCGCGTGACATCGTGGCCAATGCCGATCGCCATCAGTTCGACCGTCGACCGCTGCTCGATCCAGCTGATGACCTGACGCAGATGGGCCTCAAGATAGGCGCCGCCGTTGGCGGATGCGGTTGAGTCGTCGACCGGTGCGCCATCGGAGATCACCATCAAAATCCGGCGCTCTTCGGGGCGGGCGATCAGGCGGCTGTGCGCCCACAGCAGCGCCTCGCCGTCGATATTCTCCTTGAGCAATCCTTCGCGCAGCATCAGCCCCAAATTGCGACGGGCATGGCGGTACGGCTCATCAGCCTTTTTGTAGAGGACGTGGCGGAGGTCATTGAGCCGGCCGGGGTTCGGCGGACGGCCGTCGGCCAGCCACAGCTCGCGGCTTTGCCCGCCCTTCCATGCGCGAGTTGTGAAGCCGAGCACCTCGCTTGCTACTCCGCACCGCTCCAAGGTGCGGGTGAGAATATCGGCGCACAGGGCCGCGATTGAAATTGGGCGGCCCCGCATCGACCCGCTATTGTCGATCAACAGGCTGACCACCGTGTCGCGGAAGTCGGTCTCCCGCTCGACCTTGTAGCTGAGGGAGTGGGTCGGGCTGACCACTACTCGGGCCAAGCGCGCGGCATCGAGCAGCCCCTCTTCCTGGTCAAAGTTCCAGCTGCGTGCCTGTTGAGCCATCAGCTGCCGCTGCAGCCGGTTGGCCAGGCGGGTGACCAGGCCCTGGAGCGGACCCATCTGCTGATCGAGGTATGACCGCAGCCGAATCAGCTCGTCTTCATCGCAAAGCTCATTCGCGGCAACCACCTCATCGAAGCGGGTGGCGTAAGGATGATAATCTCCCGCCGCGACAAACTCGACCTGACGGCGATTTGGCCGTGACCGTGCCTCGTCCGGAAAGTCATCGTCGGTGCCGAACTCGTCGGGATCGGATTCCGCGGAGCTTGGCTGCGCCTCCTCCTCGCCCGGCTCGTCCGCCTGGTCCGACCGCATGTCCATCGCGCCTTCAGCGCCGGAGTCATCCGCCTCCTGATCGCTGTCGCTGTCGTCCTCCTGCGCCTCGTCTCCTTCGTCGCCACCCTCTTCCGGGGTCTCTTCGGCCGGCGGCTCGGCGGGCGCGAGCTCCAGATCCTCAAGCACTCGCCGGCACAGCGTCGCGTAGGCCGCCTGGTCGTCGATTGTCAGCGCCAGCCCGTCGAGGTCTCCGCCCGACCGCTCTTCGATCCAGCCCGACAGATGTTTCAGGCCGGCGATGGCCTCCCTCGGCGGTGCGTCTCCGCTCAGCCTTTCGCGAGCGATCAGCCACAGGCTGGTCGCCAGCGGCACCTCCTCCGCCGAGCGCGCGCGGGTGATTGCATCCCCGCGAATTCGGGCCTCGGTGTATTCGGACAGATTCGCACGAACGCCAGGCATCGCCAGCGCGCCAAGCGCCTCGATCCGCGCAGTCTCGAGCGCATCGAACACCCCACGAGCGTCGGGATCGGTCGGCGCGAAGCGGGCGTGAATCGCGGCATCGTGGTGGCGGATTCTCAGCGCTGCCGAGTCGGCGGCCCCTCGCGCCTCGGCAATCGCGCGCTGCGGGAGCGAAGGGCCGGGCGAGGGCACCCGGGCAGTCTTGCCCTGGCCCGGTCCGCCGTCCGAGCCGAACGCCACGTCCAATTCCGGGTCTCCGGCGATGGCCCGCGCCGCCCCGGCGAGGACCCGGCGAAATTCATCGACCGAGGATGGCGTCGTCATGACCGGTCAGGTCCAGCACCGGACACTCAGGCCCTCGACGCCACGCTTTCGGGCAGGTCCAATCCGAACACCCGCTGATAATATTCGGCGATGATCGGCCGCTCGGCTTCGTCACAGCGGTTGAGGAAGGACACGCGGAAGGCAAAGCCGACATCGCCGAAGATCAGTGCGTTCTGAGCCCAGCTGATCACCGTGCGCGGGCTCATCACCGTCGAGATATCGCCATTGATAAAGCCCTGCCGCGACAGCTCGGCCACCTTGATCATCTTGTCGACCTGCTGCTTGCCGCCGGGCGTGTCATATTCCCCCGACTTCGCCAGCACGATCTGCGATTCAACCGCCGCCGGCAGATAGTTGAGGGTGGTCACGATATTCCACCGGTCCATCTGCGCCTGATTGATCGCCTGGGTGCCGTGGTAGAGCCCGGTCGTA
>CBFGZJ010000003.1:0-29154 GCA_965653215.1 uncultured Sphingomonas sp.
GTCGCGTCCGCGACATGAACAATCCGCCGGTGGCTGTGGCCGCCCTCGCGGGTCAGGTGCCAGCGCTCGTTGCCTTCACCGACATTGAAGGGAACACCCAGCCGCGCGAGCCGCTCGATCGCCCGCGGCGCCTGGCCGACGACAAATTCCACCACCTGTGGATCATTCAATCCAGCGCCCGCGACGATGGTGTCGTTGACATGGGCTTCGAAGCTGTCTCCTTCTTCGAACACAGCAGCGATACCGCCCTGAGCCCAGCCGGTCGCGCCTTCATCGAGACCGCCCTTGGCAACCACGGCGACGCGATGATGCTCCGCCAGAGTTAGAGCAGCGGTCAGCCCTGCGGCTCCGGAGCCGACGACGACAACATCAAACTCCCTCACTCGCGCACTCCCCGCGTGAGGCTGAGGAATACATCTTCGAGGTCCGGCTCGCGCGTTGTCACGTCAACGATCCCGAGGCCCTCGCGCTGGAGCGAAGCCAGCACTTCACCGGCATTCACCCGGTCCTTGCGATAAGTGATCTCAACCGTGCGTTCGCCGGTCACCTCGATTTTCTCGAAGTTGCCGGACGTCGGCGTCGCCGTCAGATCACGGTCGACCGTCACCAGCACAGCCTTGTCCTGGGTGCGGGAAATCAGCTCGCGGGTGGGCTCGTTAGCGATCACTCGCCCATGATTGATGATCGCGATGCGATCGCACAGTTCCTCCGCCTCCTCGAGATAATGGGTGGTGAGCAGCACAGTGACACCCTCGGAGTTCAATTGCCGGACGTAGCTCCACAATTGCTGACGAAGCTCGATATCGACCCCTGCGGTTGGCTCATCCAGAACCAGAATGGGCGGAGAATGAACCATCGCCTTGGCGACCAGAAGGCGCCGCTTCATACCGCCCGATAAAGTCCGCGAATAGGCATTCGCCTTGTCAGTCAGGTGCATCGCCGTAAGCAACGCATCACTCCGGCGGCGCGAAGGCGGCACGCCATAAAGACCGGCCTGATTCTCCAGCGCTTCACGTGGCGTAAAAAACGGGTCAAAAAGAATTTCCTGGGGAACCACCCCGATCGACAATTTGGCATTGCGAGGGTGGCGATCGATATCGAACCCCCAGATCTCAACCCGTCCGCTGCTCTTCGTCACAAGACCGGCAAGGATGTTGATCAGGGTCGATTTGCCGGCACCATTGGGGCCGAGCAGGCCGAAAATCTGACCGCGAGGCATGGCGAGGGACACCGAGTCCAGAGCCTGCTTGCCGCCCGCATAGGTCTTGCACAGTCCGTCAATCCGGATCGCCGCCATCGTGTCCATGGTTCCGCATAGCCGCGCTGGAAGGCATGCAAAAGCGCCTATACAACAGAGGTAAGCGGTGCGTTAACCAGGTTTGGAGTGCTCGTCTTGAGAGGATCGCATCTAACGCCGCGCGACGATGCGCTCGGCTCTCCTCTCGATGACAGCGATTCTGCTTGCCGCTGCTCCTGCCAACGCGTCGCCACGAACGACCGCGACCGGCTCTCGTGCATTAGTGCTGCATCCGTTGAGCCTGGTCCGCATCAACGACCTCGACTTCGGTGATCTGTCCCGCACCGCCGCCGGTACGGCGACCATCAATCCAAACACGGGTGCGATCACAACCACCGGAGGAGTGCTCAGCCTTGGCGGCACTGTACTTCCGGCGAGGTTCGCCGGAGCAGCGGGAAGTCCCGGCGCCGTCAAGGTGAATCTACCGGCAACTGGAGTGCTGATCACCCGCGTCGGCGGCACGGAAACCATGCTGGTCGACAGCTGGACCGTCACCGGCGCTCCGCCCGGCCAGCTCAGCCGCCGGGAAGCTTTCACCTTCAGCGTCGGAGCCACGCTTCACGTCAGCGCGACCCAAGCCGAAGGAAGCTACGCCGGCTCGTTTAACGTTACCGTGGATTACCGTTAAGAGTTGCGGCCGGATTAACCGCGCCCATTGACGTGCCGTTGAGCCGTGGTGAGGCAAAGCGACCGTCATGAAAGTCCGCTACTCTCCGCCGCTCTTTGCGTTGACCATCGCCGTCGCGGCCCTCGTTGCGCAGCCGGTGTCAGCCGCTCCCGTCGGCGCCTCACCCGAGGCCGTCGGCAAGGCCGTCATCCAGCGGCCGCTAAGCCTCGCCCGCTTGACGGACCTCGACTTCGGAACCGTCGTGGCGTCGTCATCGGCGGCGGGCACGGTCTCGATCAATGCGGTCACGGGAGCGCGCAGCTTTGGTGGAGGAGTGACTGGGCTATCGGGCAGTCCCGGCACGCGTGCGGCATTCGCCGGATCGGGGATCGGCAATGTGGTTGTGCGAGTGACCCTCACTCCGCCGGCGGCTCTTGTCGAACCAATCAGTGGCCAACAAGTCCCCGTCATCGCGATGGGTCTCGACGGCTCCCCATTCCGGTTCACCGACAGCGACGGGGCCTTTTATGTGGGCGTCGGCGGTCAGATTGGGATTGCTGCCAACCAGATCGAGGGAGATTATTCTGCAGCGATCAACCTGACGGCGGATTATTTCTGACCGATTGAAGAGCGACCAGCCCGTTGCTACGTCGTGCGGCATGTCCGTGCCACCTCCCGAAATCATCTATGTGAAGTCGAACACCGTTGCTTGTGACGGGTCCGGAGCTGTCGAGCCATCGCTCGGCCATCCCAGGGTCTACCTGAAGGTCGACGAGCAGGGTTTCGTTGAGTGCGGCTACTGCGACCGCCGCTTCGTGCTGGAGGGCGGCGTCGCCGACCAGCGATGACAACTGACCCGCGGCGGTTCCTTTATCGTGAGGGGATGCTCGATCCGGACCAGGCCCGCGTTTTGACGCGCAGGCATCTTGGCCGCTGCGACGATGGTGAGCTGTATCTGCAATACCGCACCAGCGAGGCGTTCGGATTCGATGACGGCAGACTCAAGACCGCCGATTATCACACTGGTGCCGGGTTTGGTCTTCGCGGCGTGTCAGGCGAAACAACCGGATTCGCTCATGCTAATGAGCTAAGCGGCGCGGCGATCGACCGGGCAGCAGAGACCCTTCAGCTGCTCGATCCCACGACCGCTGCGGCTGCTGCCCCGCCGCCCCGCACGAATCAGACGATGTACGGATCGGATGACCCGCTGACCCTGGTGCCGTTCGCGGACAAGGTGGCGCTGTGTCAGCAGATCGACGCAGCGGCCCGTGCGCGCGATCCGCGTGTCAGCCAGGTCAGTGTCGCCCTGTCCGGTAATTGGAGCGTGATCGAGATCATCCGCGCCGACGGCTTCGTCGCGACCGACATCCGCCCGCTGGTCCGGCTGAACGTGTCGATCGTCGCCACCGAGGGAGACCGCCGGGAGAGCGGGTTCTATGGCCTTGGAGGTCGTTATTTGTACGATCGCCTGTTCGAGCCCGTGGTTTGGAACAAGGCCATCGATGGCGCCCTCCATCAGGCCCTCACCAATCTTCGATCGGCAGCCGCTCCGGCCGGGGAAATGCCGGTCGTGCTCGGACCTGGGTGGCCCGGCGTGCTGCTCCACGAGGCTGTCGGCCATGGGCTTGAGGGTGATTTCAATCGCAAGGGGACGTCGGCCTTTTCCGGCAAGATTGGCCAACAGGTCGCAGGGGCTGGAGTAACCGTGATCGATGAGGGCGCGATCGGGGAGCGGCGCGGATCACTGACCATCGACGATGAAGGAACACCGACCGGCCGCACCGTGCTGATCGAGGACGGAGTGCTCAAGGGCTATCTGCAGGACCGCCTCAACGCGCGGCTGATGAACATGACTCCAACCGGCAACGGGCGCCGCGAGAGCTTCGCTCACGCGCCCATGCCGCGAATGACGAACACCTTCATGTTGGGCGGGAGCGATGACCCGGCCGAGCTGGTGTCGCGAGTCGGGAACGGGATTTACGCGACAAGCTTCGGCGGCGGACAAGTGGACATCACCAGCGGCAAGTTCGTGTTCTCCTGCACCGAAGCTTACAAGATCGAGAATGGGAAAATTGGAGAGCCCATCAAGGGCGCGACGTTGATCGGCGATGGCCCGACCGTGCTCACTCGCGTTACCGGCATCGGCAATGATCTTGCGCTCGATGAAGGAGTGGGGATCTGCGGCAAGGGCGGACAGTCAGTTCCAGCCGGTGTTGGCCAACCCACCTTGCTGATCGACGGGTTGACAGTGGGGGGAACCGCCGCCTGAGCCGGGCTAGTCTAGGTTCAAAGCAGATGGGCAATCGGCTCCAGGCTGATTCCTGCTCGTGCGGCTGCCCGCTCGACCTCTTCGCGTTCGGCTCCGAGCTGCCGCTTGGCTAGAGCCCACAACAGGGCCGAACGCGTCCCATAACGGCAAAAGGCGAGCAACTTGCCGTCTCCTGCGTCATCGATCGCATCGACCATGGCTTCGACATCGGCGGGTCCAATGCCACGGATCACGGGGATGTGGCTGTACGCCATTCCGGCAGCTTCGACTGCCCGCTCCATCGCCACGCTGGTTGGCTGATCCGGATCCTCTCCGTCGGCACGATTGTTCACCACCAATGTGACGCCAAGACGCCGCGCCTCATCGAGGTCGGCCTTGGATAGCTGACCGCTGATCAGCGTCTTCTCATCAAGGTCTTGAAACATCAACGAAACTCCAAGGGTAAGACACTATTCAGCAGCTTCTTCAAGCGCCTGCTCAGCGGCCTGGCGGGCCCACAAATCGGCATAGACCCCGCCGAGCCGCAGAAGCTCGAGATGCGTTCCGATTTCGACCACCCGGCCATTGTCCATCACTGCGATTCGATCAGCTCCAACAATCGTCGAGAGCCGGTGAGCGATGATGACGGTTGTGCGGTCGCGCGCAACCCGGTCGAGTGTGGCCTGGATCTCCTGCTCGGTGCGGCTGTCGAGAGCGCTGGTCGCCTCGTCCAGCACCAAAATGGGAGGATTCTTGAGCAAGGTGCGGGCGATCGCGACTCGCTGCTTCTCCCCGCCCGAAAGTTTCAGGCCGCGTTCGCCGACCATTGAGTCATAGCCATCCGGAAGAATTGCAATGAAGTGATCGATGGCGGCCCCTCGGGCGGCGCTTTCGATCTGTTCTTGGATGGCGTCCGCACTGCCATAGCCGATGTTGTAGCCGATGGTGTCGTTGAACAGCACGGTGTCCTGCGGAACGATGCCGATCGCGGCCCTCAGGCTGTCTTGGGTGACCTCCGCGATGTTCTGGCCATCGATCAAGATCCGTCCCCCCGTTGGATCATAAAAACGGAACATGAGACGGGCGAGCGTCGACTTGCCCGCACCGGAGGGCCCGACCACCGCCAGACTCGTGCCCGGCGGAACATCCAGATTCACTCCCTGCAAGATTGGGCGCTCGGGATCGTAAGCAAATTGCACGTCCTCGAACCGCAGGTGGCCCCGGGTGACACTGAGCGGCATCGCCCCATCTTGGTCGACGATTTCCGCCGGTGTATCGAGCAGCGCAAACATCGCTTCCATGTCGATCAACCCCTGCCGGATCGACCGGTAAACCCAGCCGAGCATGTCGAGCGGGCGAAACAGCTGCATCAGCAGCGCGTTGACCAGCACCACATCGCCTGGAGTGAAGCGGCCTCGGCTCCAGCCCCAGACGGTGAATGCCATTGCGCCGCCCATCATCAGATTGGTGATCAGCGACTGCCCGATGTTGAGCCAGGCCAGTGAGGTTTCATTGCGGACGGCTGCGCGTGCATATGTTGCGATCGCCTCATCGTAACGTTCGGCTTCGCGTTGCTCCGCATTGAAATATTTCACCGTTTCATAGTTGAGCAGGGAGTCGACGGCCCTGCCGATCGCGCGATTGTCGACGTCATTCATCTCGCGCTGGAGGCGCGTCCGCCACTCGGTAATCTGCCGCGTGAACACAATGTAAGCGGCGACCATGACTAGAGTTGCGGCGACCAGCCCGGGACCAAACTTCAGCGCGAAGATCACGCAAATTGCAGTCAACTCAATCAGGGTCGGCGCGATGTTGAACAGCAAAAAGTAGAGCATCATGTCGATGCTCTTGGTTCCCCGCTCGACGATCTTGGTCAGTGATCCGGTGCGGCGCTCGAGGTGGAATCGAAGCGACAAGTCATGAACGTGACGAAACACGCGTCCGGCGAGTTGCTGAGCAGCCCGCTGCCCCACCTTTTCGAACACGGCATTGCGTAAATTGTCCGCGAGAACTCCGCCGAATCGTGCCGCCGCATAAGCGATGACCAGACCGATGATGATACTGACCGCAGCGCCCTCGGTCCCGCTCATCCGGTCGACCGCGCCCTTGAAGGCGAACGGCATCGCCAGCGTGATGGCCTTCCCGGCCAGCACCAGCAGCACCGCAATTACCACCCTGGCCTTCAGGCGGGTTTGTCCGGGCTCCCACAGATGAGGAATGAAGCGGGTGAGCGTGCGCCAGCCGGCACTCGCCTGTTCAGGGTTGCTCGCCGCCATTGTCCTCATTCAACTTAGGTAGGGCAGCGCCCTTCGCCCCGCAATTCACGCGGGCGAAACGATTGGAACGAGCTCCGACCCGGCCTCGTTTTCGCGGCAAAG
Source organism: uncultured Sphingomonas sp. (assembly GCA_965653215.1). GTDB lineage: Bacteria > Pseudomonadota > Alphaproteobacteria > Sphingomonadales > Sphingomonadaceae > Sphingomicrobium. The sequence goes on from CBFGZJ010000003.1 coordinate 6,531, forward strand.
GAGCCGTTTGGTGGGACCAGCCTACTATGTCCTGGCGATTTTCGGGTGCGGCGATGGCGGGCAGGCCTGCCAGCCTGTCGTGACAATGTCCGAACGCTACGCGACGCGAGACGCGTGCGTCGCCAGCAGCGTCGGCGCTCTTTATGATCAGCGCTCAGATTTCCCGGAACTCGTCGCACGATGCGAACGCAACGACGCTCCCCGATCAGGGGCGATGCGTCCGGAGGCTCGCGACCCGGCTCCGACCGCCGGCTGACATGGCCGAGACGATCGAACCGCCGGTCCAAGAAGGCCAGCTTCCCGGCCATGAAAGCGAGCTTGAGCCCAAGCCACAGTGGCAGCCCCGTTATCGGGGCAGCGATCGGCTGAAAGGGAAAGTCGCGGTGGTAACCGGCGCCGATAGTGGCATCGGCCGCGCCGTTGCCGCTCTATTCGCCCGCGAGGGAGCCGACGTCGCTATCCTCTATCTGTGCGAGCATGATGATGCGGCCGAAACTCTCCGCATTGTTGAGGGTGAAGGCCGGCGCGGACTGACGATCGCCGGGGATATCGGCGATGCAGACTTTTGCGAATCCGCTATGCGGCAGGTCATCGACCATTTTGACAGGCTCGACATCCTGGTAAACAATGCGGGCGAGCAGCATCCCGATGATGATGTTACCGAGATCAGCGACCGCCAGCTCCGGCGCACCTTCCAAACCAATATTTTCTCGATGTTCTATTTGACGAAGGCGGCGCGGCCCCATCTGAAAGCGGGCTCGGCGATCATCAACTGCACCTCGGTGACAATGTACAAAGGCTCACCGGACCTGCTCGACTATAGCGCGACAAAAGGGGCAATCACCGCCTTCACCCGTTCGTTGTCGCAGAACCTGGTGGAGGACGGAATTCGCGTGAACGCGGTTGCACCGGGGCCGATCTGGACTCCGCTCAACCCGATGGGCGGGAAGCCACCGGAGGAAATCCCGGACTTTGGCAAGTCAACGCCGATGAAACGCGCCGGCCAACCGAACGAAGTCGCTCCGGCCTTCCTGTTCCTCGCCTGCGAGGATTCAAGCTATATGACTGGCCAGGTGCTTCATCCCAATGGCGGGACCATCGTGAACGGCTGACGGCGCGGCCTAGATTGGTTCGCCGCTCAGCCGCTGGCAGACCATATCGAGCTGGTCGAGGCTGCTGTAGGCCAGCGAAACCGTCCCGCCGGCGCCAGCATGCGCGATCCGAACCTTCAAGCCCAGAAGGTCGCTCAATTGCCGTTCAAGCGCGGCGAGATCGGGATCGGTCGTGGGGCTGGCCCTGCTTCGGGAGGATGTGCGGGCGGGCTTACTCCCGCGAACCCGCTCTTCAACCTGGCGAACACTCAGACCGTTAGCGAGGATTTCGCGCGCAATTGCTTCCGGGTCAGCTGCGGTCAACAAAGCGCGGGCATGCCCCATGCTGATTATGCCGCTGCCAAGCATGTCCTGGACTGCTGGGGGCAGGTCGAGCAGCCTCAGCATGTTTGCTACATGGCTGCGAGATTTATGAACAATAACAGCAAGTTGTTCTTGAGTGTGACCGTGATCGAGGATCAGCTGCCGATAACCCTGCGCTTCCTCCAGCGCATTGAGGTTCTCGCGCTGGATATTCTCGATCAGCGCCACCTCAGCGGTGGCGGCGGCTTCAAAATCGCGAACAATCGCGGGTAAGCGATGCAGACCGGCTCGCTGCGCCGCACGCCAGCGGCGTTCGCCGGCAATCAGCTCGAATCCTTGTCCGCCCGGACCGACGCGAACGAGAATGGGCTGCAGAACTCCCCTCTCGCGGATCGAGTCGGCGAGTTCAGAGAGGGCAGTCTCGTCGAAATGCCGGCGCGGCTGGGACGGGTTCGGACGGATCGCCGCAATGTCGATCATCCGGACGCTCCCCTCGCGACTCGCCTCGGCCGGAGTGTCACCCAGCAATGCTGAAAGACCGCGGCCGAGGCCGGCGGATGTCCCGCGCACGCTCATGCCGCTTCCGCCGGACGAGGGAGCCGACCAATCAACTCCCGCGCAAGTCCGACATATGCCTCGGAGCCGGAACATCGAAGATCGTAAATCAGGGCAGGTAACCCATGGCTTGGCGCTTCGGAGAGGCGGACATTGCGCGGGACCACGGTTTCGAACACGGCGGCACCAAGGCAGGCGCGAACGTCATCCGCAACCTGCTGGGACAATTTATTGCGCCGGTCGAACATGGTCAGCGCCACTCCGAGAACATTGAGTGCCGGGTTGAACGCGCCGCGGATGCGCTCGACTGTCTGCAGCAGCTGGCTGAGGCCTTCGAGCGCAAAAAACTCGCATTGCAGGGGAACCAGCAATTCACGCGCCGCGACCAGCGCATTGACGGTCAGCATGCCGAGCGATGGCGGACAATCGATCAGGCAAATGTCCCATCGGCCGGCCGGCACCTGATCAAGTGCCATGGACAGACGATGAGTTCGGTTCTCCAATTCAACCAGTTCGACTTCCGCGCCGGACAGATCAACCGTCGCGGGGAGGAGATCGAGTCGAGGAACGCGGGTCGACAAACATGCCGCCGGGACATCCGATTGCCCGATCAGAACATCGTAGCTCGACCGTTCGCGAGCGGAGGGCAGGATGCCCAGGCCAGTCGACGCGTTGCCTTGGGGATCGAGGTCGATGAGGAGGACTTTCCAACCGATTGCGGCGAGTGCCGTCGCAAGGTTGATCGCGGTGGTCGTCTTGCCGACTCCACCCTTCTGATTCGCAATCGCGATCCGGATCATCCCCGCCCCCTTTTCGCAATCCCAGAAGCTAGCACGATCGCGGCGTGCGGATCGGTAATGCTGGCTTCGGTCCGGAACGCACCCTGCCACGTTCGTTGCGCGTCGGCCAGTTCCGATTTGCCGCTCTGACCGCGCGGGAGCACCCATTGGGCGGTCCGCGACGCGAGCGGAAGCGAAACTTCGAAGATCCGCTCGATCGGAGCAAACGCCCGAGCGGTGATCAAGTCGAACCGCCCCTGCACTGTTTCGATCTTCGCCTGCACCACCGCGACTCGCGCATCCAACCGCAGCTGCTCGACCGCGCGGGAGAGAAAGTCGGCGCGTAATCTCCTCGGCTCGACCAGAGTCACGGGGCCATTGACCAGGATTGCGATGACCAGACCAGGCAGGCCCGCGCCCGACCCGATATCAAGCCAGGATGCCCCTGCGGGAGCGAACCGCACAAGCTGCGCGCTATCAATGATGTGACGCGTCCAGACCTCGTCGATCGTCGACCGGGCTATCAAATTCTGCCGCTCGCTCTCCTCGAGGAGTAGGTCGACATAGGCCGACAGGGCCGCGAATGTTTCACGTGAAACATCGATTTGCGCCGCCTCGGCCACCCGCTCGATCATGCAGCGCAGCGCACAGCCTGGACATGAAGCGCAGCTAGAGCTGCCGGCGTGATCCCGGCAATGCGCGAGGCTTGGTCGAGCGTCTCCGGTCGCGCGGCCGAGAGTCGCTCGGCCATTTCGCTCGACAAGCCGGGAACGGCGGCGAAGTCCACCAGACCGATATCGACAGCCGAGTCGCGGCGAACCGCTTCCCACTCCCGCTTCTGCCTTTCAACATAGGGCGCGTAGAGGGCATCGGCCGCCGCTTCGTCCGTGGCATCCCAGGCCTTCGTCTCCCGCTGTTCAAAATGATCTTCGATCTGACGCTTCCGTGCCGGTGAAACACACCCGACCGCGAGCGCATCCTTCCCCAACCGCGTGGTGGAATTGTCCGCCCGTAGCGACAGGCGATACTCAGCACGCGCGGTTAGCATGCGGTAAGGTTCAGTGACGCCCTGCAACGTCAGGTCATCGACCATCACCCCGATATAGCTGGTCCGGCGATCGAACGTGGCAGGCTCCAGATCGAGCGCAGAGGCCGAGGCGTTCAGTCCGGCAACGAGACCCTGGGCGGCCGCCTCTTCATACCCCGTCGTTCCATTGATCTGACCCGCCAGGAACAGGCCGGGAATGTCTTGCACTTCAAGGCTCGATCTGAGGCGCCGCGGATCCACGAAGTCATATTCAACGGCATAGCCGGGACGCACGATCTTGCATCGCTCAAGGCCGCGGATCGTCCGGATCATCTTCTCCTGAATGTCGACTGGCAGGGAGGTCGACAAGCCGTTTGGATAAACAAGGGCATCATCCAGCCCCTCGGGCTCAAGGAAGATTTGATGGCCATCGCGGTCGCCGAACCGGCGGACCTTGTCCTCGATCGACGGACAATAGCGCGGGCCTCTCCCTTCAATCGCTCCAGCGAACAAGGGCGAGCGGTCGAAGCCGGAAGAAATGACGTCGTGGGTTGATAAATTGGTGCGTGTAATGGCGCAGCTGAGTTGCGGCGGGCGAACTTCCTCGTCCAACATCGACATCAACCAAGGCTCACGATCACTCGGCTGCTCCTCGAGCTGCACCCAATCAATCGTTCGTCCGTCCAGTCGTGGTGGCGTTCCGGTCTTCAACCGCCCTTGCCCCAGCCCGATCGCTCGGATCTGCTCCGCCAGAGTATTTGAGGCGCGCTCATCGTGCCGCCCACCGGAGAGGATCTCCTCACCGATAAACATCCGGCCACCGAGAAACGTGCCGGTCGTGATGACGACCGCGCGGGATTCCACCTGCGTGCCATCAGCGAGCATCAACCCAGACACGCTGCTGCCCGCGAGCTTCAGGGAGGCGACCTCTCCGGTTAGTCGGTGCACTCCACTTTCATGGAGAAGTCGATCGATCGCTGTCCGGTATAGCCGGCGATCGGCTTGCACCCGAGGTCCGTGCACGGCCGGCCCTTTGCTCCGATTCAACATGCGGCGGTGGATCGCCGCCCGATCCGCGGCACGAGCCATCAGCCCGTCATAGACATCCAGTTCGCGGACCAGATGCCCCTTGCCCACCCCACCGATCGAGGGATTGCAAGACATCTGCCCGAAATTGCCTGGCTCGAGCGTTATAATTCCGGTGCGAGCGCCGCGGCGCGCCGCAGCAGCTGCTGCCTCGCAGCCTGCATGCCCGCCGCCGATAACCAGAACATCAAACATCGGCGCTCCTTAATGAGAAGCAGAATCTAGGTCAAAAGCGCTCATTGTTTCACGTGGAACACTCACTTACCGAGGCAGAAGCGGCCGAACAAAGCGTCCAGCGTCTCTTCGATACCCGCGCGGCCAGTTAGGCGATGGAACGCATTGCGAGCGTGCCGCAAATTTTCAGCCAAAAGCTCTGGGCCAAGGACACTATCGGAGATGAGCGCACGACGCGCTTCCTCGAGCAATCCACGCTGACGCCGGTTGAGGGCAACCTCCCCCTCACGCGGCAGAAGTGATCGGGCGCTGTCCAGAATGCAGGCGATCAGCGCCTCGACCCCCTCCCCGCTTTGGGCGGACACGGGGAACCCAATGCGCTGATCAGCCTCGGCAAGGTCGCTCTTCGGAGCAAGCTGAATGACCTGCGGCCGCTCAGGAGCCATCTCTGGTGAACCAAGCCAGAGGACAATATCCGCAGAGGCGACTTCGGCCTCGGCGCGCTCGATCCCGATCTGTTCGACCAGATCGTCGGCAGCGCGCTGTCCTGCCGTATCGACCAGCAACAGCGGAATGCCTGCGATTGCCAGAGGCATTTCGATGCTGTCGCGCGTCGTGCCGGGGATGGCCGTGACGATGGCGCGGTCACTTCCGACCAAAGAGTTGAAGAGGCTGGATTTTCCCGCATTCACCGGCCCCGCGATTACGATCCGCACGCCGTCGCGCAGCCGCTCCGCTGAGGGCGCCGCGAGCGCGCTTCCAATCTCGGCCGCAACCTCCTGAGCCCCACCGATAATCGCGCTACTCCCAACCGTGACGTCGCCCTCCTCATCATAATCGATCAGCGCCTCGGCCATCGCCGAGAGCGTCACCAGCCGATCCTGCCAGCGGTCAACCGAATGGCGGAGGCTGCCCTCGCTCATCGCGAGGGCGGACCGGCGCTGAAGTTCGGTTTCAGCAGCAAGCAAGTCGGCGAGCCCTTCAGCCTCGGTCAGGTCCATCCGGCCATTGACCAACGCCCGACGCGTAAATTCTCCTGGGAGGGCGGCACGCATTCCGGGGAACGCTGACAACTGATGGAGCAACGCATCAACCGTGGCCCGCCCGCCATGGCATTGGAATTCAACCAGATCTTCTCCGGTCGCCGACGCCGGCTCGTCAAACCGGATCACCAACGCCTGATCGATCAAGTTGCTCGTGTCTGGTTCTCTGAGGTTGCAGAGGCGAGCAACTCGAGCCGGCGGCAACTGCCCCACCAGCCGGCAAGCAACAGCATGGGCGGCAGGACCACTGACGCGCACAACCGCAATTGCCGCAGGAAGCGAGCCGCTCGACAGAGCGAAGATGGTATCCTCAGCCGCGGCGGCGGCGCTCATCAGGCAAAGAGCTTGCCTAGACCGACATAGGGGTCAACCCAGCCATCGTAGATCATCTTGATTGCGACATAGAGGACCACGGCCAGGCCGAGATAGGCGATCCACCGATAGCGCTCGATGTACCGGGCTATGATGTTTGCCGCGACGCCCATCAGAATGACTGCGAAAATGAGGCCGACGATCAGGATGCCAGGATGGTCCCGCGCCGCCCCCGCAACTGCGAGGACATTGTCCAAGCTCATGCTGACGTCGGCAATCGCGACGCCCCAAGCCGCACTCGCGAAACTCTTCGCGGGCCTCAAACCACTATGCTCGTCGCCGTGGATTTCGGCCGAGCCAGGGCTCTCGCCAGCGTGGCGGAGCTCGCGCCACATCTTCCAGGCCACCCACAGCAGCAGCAAGCCGCCAACCAGGATCAAGCCCACGATCTGCAGCAACTGGGTGACAATCAACGCAAACGCAATTCGCAAGACGAGTGCGGCAAGCACGCCGATCACGATCACCTTGCGGCGCTGATCTGGCGGCAAGCCCGCCGCTAGCGCGCCGACAACAATCGCATTGTCCCCGGCCAGAACCAGATCGATCATCAGCACCTGGAGAAAGGCTGCAAGCGCTCCGGGCTCCGTGATGTTGGAGAAGTCCGTAACAATGGCGTCGAGCATGTCCGCCGGACCGCCAAAAGCGGCAGGGACGCCATGCGCCGCGGCGGCTAGCAGCAATTCTATCATGCGGATGCTTTCCCTCGTTTAGGTCAACGCGAATGCGCGGAGTTGAACGATAGTTCCGGAAGGTCCGAGTTGGCTCGCCGCGAGGAGCTACTGGTTCATCGAAGCGAAGAAATCCTCGTTGCTCTTCGCGTCCTTCATCTTGTCGAGCAGGAACTGCATCGCATCGACAGTCCCCATTTGCATCAGGATCCGCCGCAGCACCCACATCTTGCTGAGGGTGGCCTGGTCGGCGAGCAATTCCTCCTTGCGGGTGCCGGACTTGCCGACGTCGAGCGACGGGAAGATGCGCTTGTCGGACACCTTGCGGTCGAGCACGATCTCGCTGTTGCCAGTGCCCTTGAACTCCTCGAAGATCACCTCGTCCATCTTGGATCCGGTATCGATCAGGGCGGTGGCGATGATCGAGAGCGAACCGCCCTCCTCGATATTGCGCGCCGCGCCGAAGAAACGCTTCGGCCGTTGCAGCGCATTGGCGTCGACGCCACCGGTCAGGACCTTGCCGGAACTTGGAACCACCGTGTTATAGGCGCGCCCCAGACGGGTGATCGAGTCGAGCAGGATCACAACATCCTTCTTGTGCTCGACCAGTCTCTTAGCTTTTTCAATAACCATTTCAGCGACTTGAACGTGCCGGCTAGCGGGTTCGTCGAACGTCGAGCTGATCACCTCGCCATTCACGCTGCGCTGCATGTCGGTCACTTCTTCGGGCCGCTCATCGATCAACAAGACGATGAGGAACACTTCCGGGTGATTATCGGTGATCGCCTTGGCAATGTTCTGCAACAATACCGTCTTGCCGGTGCGCGGCGGCGCAACGATCAGCGACCGCTGCCCTTTCCCTTGAGGTGAGACAATGTCGATCACTCGCGCTGACTTGTCCTTCACGGTCGGATCGAGCGTGTCGAGACGAAGCTTTGAGTTGGGATAAAGCGGGGTGAGATTGTCGAAGTTGACTCGGTGACGCACGGCGTCAGGATCGTCGAAGTTGATCTGGGCGACCCGGGTCAGAGCGAAGTAGCGTTCGCCATCCTTGGGACCGCGAATCTCACCTTCCACAGTGTCGCCAGTCCGCAACCCAAAGCGTCTGACCACCGAGGGGGCAACATAGATGTCGTCCGGCCCAGCCAGATAGTTCGCTTCCGGCGACCGGAGAAACCCGAACCCGTCGTTCAGAACCTCGATCGTGCCCGCGCCCATGATCTCCGCGCCATTTTCCGCCCGAACCTTGAGGATCGAAAACATGAGATCCTGTTTGCGGAGCGTCGACGCCCCCTCGACACCCATCTCCTCGGCCATTGCAACCAGTTCGGCAGGAGATTTGCGCTTAAGGTCTTTGAGATGCATCGGGATAGTCTTTTCGTGTGAAATCAAAGGGATGGAAGGCCGCGAACACGACTGGAACGACGTGTCTGGACAAAACCGGGACCGTTCGCTGATGGGAGATCCGCCAACGCGGCCGATGGTCTGCCGGGGTAAGTAACGCCCGCCTCCAAGTCAATATGGGTCAGAACGGCCGCACGACAACCAGGACGACAATCAGCGCCGTGGCGATCCCCGGAATCTCATTCATGATCCGCAATGTCCGGGTCTCAAGCGCTCGCTTGCCCTGAGCGAGCTGCCGCCCATAGGCTGAAATCCAGCCCTGATAGGCGGTCAGGCCAATCACTAGAGCAAGCTTGGCGTGGAACCAGCCCTCCATGAACGCTCCGCGGTCAATCGCGAGCATAAGCCCGAAAAGCCAGACCAGCAGCATTGCTGGAGTCAGAATGATCGTCCGAGCGCGATCCTCCCGCTCGATCCACGCCCGGTCCTCTGCCGACCCGGGAGGAGTTGCATGGTGATGGACATAATAGCGCGGAACCAGAAACAGACCGGCCAGCCAGAAGATGACGAAGATGATGTGGGCCGATTTGACCCACAGGTAGGCGGCACCCAGCCAGCCGGTCCAATCGTCTAGCACGCAGTCGTTCCCCTTCCCCGCACCAGTGCAACCAACTGCTCGACATGGCCGATCGGCGTGTCCGGCAAAATCCCATGTCCGAGGTTGAAGATATGCGGACGGTCCGAAAGCGCCCGCAAGATGCGCTGCACACCAGCATCAAGCTGCGGCCCACCGGTCACCAACAGCAATGGATCGAGATTCCCCTGCACCGGCAGCCCGGGCGCAAGTAGGCGGTGCGCCCAGTCCGGATCCACGGTTTCATCAAGCCCGATCGCATCGACCCCGGTCTCGCGGGCATAAGCAGCCAGCTTCCCTCCGGCGCCTTTAGGGAAGCCGATGATCTTCAGCTCTGGCCGGCGCCTCCGCAGTTCGCTGACGATGGTCGCCGTTGGCGCGATCACCCAGCGTTCGAACTCGGCCGGAGCCAGACTGCCCGCCCAACTGTCGAATAGTTGAACCGCATCCACACCAGCTTCAGCCTGCTTGACCAGATAATCCACGGTCACGTTGGTAACCGCATCGACAATTCTCTGCATCGCCGCCGGATCGCGATAGGCGAGGCGCCGCGCCGCGGATTGTTCGCGCGATCCTTCACCAGCGATCATATAGGTTCCGACCGTCCAGGGGCTGCCTGCAAAGCCCAGGAAGGCCGTTTGTGGCGGCAACCCTCCCCTAACCTGCCGGACCGTCTCATACACGGGCTGAAGGCGCTCCGGAGCCCGCTGTAGGCCATCGAGCGCAGCATCAACCAACGGTGGTGCCAGGCGCGGACCCTCGCCAGCCATGAAGCTCAGTTCCTGACCAAGCGCATGCGGGACAACCAGGATATCTGAAAACAGGATCGCGCCATCGAACCCAAAGCGCCGGATCGGCTGGAGCGTGACCTCGGCAGCGGCTTCACTATCATGGACCAGATCAAGGAAACCACCCTTGTCGGCCCGCAGCGCTCGATATTCCGGGAGGTAGCGTCCAGCCTGACGCATCAGCCAGATCGGCGGCGGATCGCAGCGATGACCCGCCAGCACGGACAGCAGGGGCTTCTCACTTGGCGCGGGCTGGGTTCCGTTTAGGCCACGCGCTGGCGAGTTCGACACCCAAATACTCCTTATAAAAGATTCTAATAAGGATGATGATTCTAGTAGGCGCGACGATTGTGGGGGTTAAGCCCAAGCCCCGCGGTTACCCACAGCGCGCGTCCTTGAACGAGTCTCGGAAAACTGTCGAGTCGACTGCTCTCGTTCCCGTGATCCACAGGTTGGGGACTGTTCAATCCGCATGTGCGTTGATTGCTGGAGCATTCATGAGCGGCCGCTTCGACGCCGGACTCTTGAGATGATCCCCGCTTTGGCTCTAGTGCCGCGCACGGCCTTTTCCACATGGCTGTCCCGGGGGGCCATCAATGCCGCTGATTCTTGCATCTGCCAGCGCCAGCCGCCGGGCGATGCTCGAAGCTGCGGGCGCTGATTTCCGCGTGCAGCCCTCGTCGGTTGATGAGACGTCATTCAAACAAACCTATAGCTCGGACCCAGTCGCCCTTGCGACCGCACTCGCCGAAGCGAAGGCGCTGGATGTCAGCCGCCAGCATTCAGGGACGTGGGTGATCGGCAGTGATTCCGTTGCCGCTGTGCGCGACCGACTGTTCGACAAGCCCGAAAGCCGCGACGAGGCCGTCCGTCATCTGAGGGCATTTTCCGGGCAAACCTTGCGGCTGATCAGCGCCGTCGCATTATCTTGCGACCAGCAAACGCACTGGTCTCATCACGCGACCGCTCGGCTTCATGTGCGCGATCTGTCCGATTCGTTCATCTCTGCGTATCTTGATCGCGAGTGGCCGGCCGTAGCGGGCTGCGTCGGCGTGTTCAGGATCGAAGCGGCAGGCGTTCAGCTATTCGAGCAGATTGAGGGGGATCAATTCACCATCATGGGCATGCCGTTGCTCCCGTTGCTGGCAGCGCTGCGCGAGCGCTCCCTGATGCCATCATGACGTCAATCCCGTTTGCCGAAGTGATCGGCGATCCGATCGCCCAGAGCAAGTCGCCGCTAATCCATGGCTTCTGGCTCGAGCAGCTGCAGATTTCCGCCGAATATCGGCGCCACCAGGTACCTCCTGGCGAGATCGCGGCCTATCTTTCTACCCGTCGCAGTGACCCGGACTGGAAGGGTTGCAATGTAACGATGCCGTTGAAGCTGGATGCTCTCGACCTTGCCAACGAAGCCAGCGATGCGGCAGTCACTGCTGGTGCCGCGAATCTGCTGTTGCCCCGCGGCGGACGGATCATTGCCGGGAACACCGATGTTGCGGCGATCGCGACCCTGGTCGGTCGTCATCTCGGGGAGACTCCGCCAAATGTTGTCCTGCTCGGGAATGGCGGTGCCGCGCGCGGGGCGTTGGTCGCGCTTCGAATACTTGGAATTAACACGGTAACGATCCATGCCCGCGATCTTACAGCGGCAACCAAGTTGGCGGTCGAGTTTGGCCTCCATTTCGCGCCGAGACCTCTTGATGCGCCGTTCGAGGCAGACGGCCTGATCAATGCCACACCCATGGGCATGGGTAGCAATCTCCCTCCACCAATTGAGCTTGACGGCTTGCCCGGGACGGGATGGGTCTTCGACATGGTGACTTACCCGGCGGAGACGGAGTTGCTGCAACGGGCGCAAGCGCGCGGTCTGACGGTCATCACCGGGCTTGAGATGCTGGTTGAGCAGGCCGCCGATAGCTTCCTGCCCTTTTTTGGCGTTCAGGCGCCGCGCGACCGCGACCCCGAACTGTTCGAACTGCTCAGATCATGATTCGCATTGCCCTCACCGGATCGATCGGCATGGGCAAGTCGACCGTTGCGGCGATGTTCGCGAGACGGGGCATTCCAGTGTTCGATGCCGACCTGGAAGTCCGTGCTTTGCAGGCGCCAGGCGGCGAACTGGTGCCCAGAATCGCGGAGCGTTGGCCGAATACCGTTCGCGATGGAGTGCTGGATCGCGAACGACTGGCTTCAGCGGTGCTGGGCCACCCAGCCGAACTCGCAGCGCTCGAATCGCTGGTGCATCCAGCAGTGGGGAAAGCACGGCAGCGATTCATCGACCAACATCAGGATGCGCCGGCGCTACTGTTCGATATCCCCCTGCTGTTCGAGACCGGAGCCGAGCATGGCTTCGACCGCATCATCACCGTTTCGGCACCGGCGGAGGTTCAGCGTCAACGGGTGTTCGCCAGACCTGGGATGAGCGTGGAGAAGCTCAAAGCGATCTTGGCCAGGCAGGTTCCGGATGCCGAAAAACGCGCCAGGTCCGACTTCGTGATCCAGACTGGAATCGGCCTCGCCGACACAGAGCGCCAAGTCGATGCGATCCTTGCTTGCCTCGGGATTCCGGTGGCTCAATAAGGGGTCATGCGCGAGATCATTTTCGACACGGAAACAACTGGCCTGAGCCCGGAAGGAGGCGACCGGCTGGTTGAGATTGGCTGTGTTGAGCTGGTCAATCGGGTTGAAACGGGCCGCCAATTTCACGCCTACTTCAACCCGCAACGCCCGATGCCGCGGGAGGCGGAGGCGGTGCATGGCCTCAGCGAGATTTTTCTCTCGGACAAGCCATTGTTCACAGACAAGGTTTCCGAGCTTCTCGAGTTTATCGCGGATTCGCCACTGGTCGCCCACAATGCCGGGTTCGACTTCGGCTTCCTCAACCATGAGCTCGGCCGCTGCGGATTGCCGCCGATCTGCTTCAGCCGGATGGTCGACACGCTTTCTCTTGCGCGCAGCCGTCATCCAGGAGCGAAGCATAGCCTGGACGCGCTATGTGTTCGCTTTGGCGTCGACCGCAGTCAGCGCGTCAAGCACGGGGCATTGCTTGACGCGCAACTTCTCGCCCAAGTGTATATCGAACTCACCGGCGGGCGTCAGATCGGCCTTGGACTGGCTGCCGATACCCCGGCGCAGGCTAATCTCAACACAGCCGCGGCGAAAATCATCCGCATCGCGCGCCCGCCCCGGCCGCATGCCCCAACCGACGAAGAACTCCAGCGTCACGCGGCATTCCTTGCCATGTTGAAGCAACCTTTATGGCACCAGCATGGGGTTGGAGAGTTGATGTTCGCAGGGGATGACGTCTAACGCCGCGGTCCTCGCGGCATGCGGGAGGAGAGCAAGTGGAAATTCGGGTGTCTGGCCATCAGGTCGAAACCGGAAGTGCGCTTCGCAGTCACGTGTCCCAGCGCATCGAAGGCATCGCGGATAAGTATTTTTCGCGTGCGATCGCAGCAACAATCACCTTTGGCCGCGGTCCGCATGATCATGGCTTTACGTGTGACATTATCGCCCCGGTCGTTCAGGGCGTGGTCCTCAAGGCATCGAATCGCGCCGGTGAGGCGCACGTGGCGTTCGAGGGCGCCGCCGACAAGATTGAACGGCAGCTGGCGCGCTATGTCAGCCGGCTGAAGAGCCGCAAGGGCAATGGCGGAGCCGAGTTGGTGGAGAACGCCGCTTATACCGTCTTCGAAGCTCCCGCCGAGGCGGAAGAGCCGCCGGCGAATCCGCCCATCATCGCTGAAACCCGCGTCGATATCCCCGACGCCACGGTCTCCGACGCAGTGATGATGCTGGACCTGCGGAACACCAATGCCCTTATGTTCAGGAACGTTGCGACGGGCGGCTTCAACATGGTCTATCGCCGAGATGACGGAAGTATTGGCTGGGTCGAGCCAAAGTCCGGCTGACATGGTTCATTTACGATCCTATGTGCAGCAAATTCCGGGGGCGTCTTCACACGAGCTAGTCTTCACATGCGTCTGAGTGATTTCATCGAGTTCGATGCGGTTCGAACCAATCTGGCGGCGAGCAACAAGCGAGCGCTCATGAACCAGCTTGCGGTCATCGCTGGTCAGGCCCTGGGAATGGATTCGTCCCTGATCCTGGGTGCGATCAACGAGCGGGAGCGGCTTGGTTCGACCGGGTTCGGCAATGGAGTTGCGATTCCTCACGGGAAACTCGAGGGCCTGGATCGCATCCGCATCTTCGTTGTCCAGCTAGGCAAGCCGATCGATTATGAGGCGATCGACGGCAATCCGGTCGACCTCGTGTTCATGCTCTTGTCGCCGCCGGGGGCGGGTGCCGAGCATTTGAAGGCGCTGGCTGCGATCAGCCGGACAGCGCGTCACCGCCTGATGGTTGAGCAGCTGCGCGGCGCGCGGAGCAGCGACGCCCTTGCCGCCGTCCTGGTGGGTGCAGACGAGCGCGATGCCGCCTGACGGAGCGACGGGGGCAGAGGCCCATTACCGATCGCTCGAGGCACTCTATCAGTCGGCTCCGATCAACCGTTTGTTCCAATCCACCCTGTCGATCACCGCGGCCGGTCAGGCCGAGATTGCGTTCCATGTGGAGGAAGGGATGCACCATGCGGCCAACGCTGCCCATGGTACGCTGTACTTCAAGATGCTCGACGACGCGGCGTTCTACGCCGCGAACAGTCTCGTTAGTGATCGCTTTTTGCTGACGACTGCGTTCAACCTGCATTTCACCAAGCCCATGCGCAGCGGCCCCGCTCACGCGGAGGGGCGGTGGGTCAGCGGAAGACGGCGGGTGTTCGTCGCGGAGGCACGGATTGTGGATTCCGAAGGCGAGGAGTGTGCCAGAGGAACAGGAACGTTTCTTCGCTCGCATATCCCTTTGAGCAGCTTGTCCGGATACCGCTTTCAGGCATGACCAGGCTGCCGGCGTCGATCGAGGCATCGGCATTCATCAAGCGCGCGGAGGTGCTTGGGGGCACTGCCGTCGTCCTCCACAAGGGCGACGCGGATCGTGGATCAATGCTGCTGCTCATCACCGAACGGGGCCAGGCCGTGGCCTTGCTCGATCGGGTACTCAGCATGGATGGAGGGTATCGCTGGGAACGGCAACGCGCGCTGTCCGAATCGGATCCGCAACAACTTGCCGCCTACCTCGAACGGCGGCGAAGTCGCGATCCCGATCTGTGGGTCCTGGAACTGGATATCGCGCAGCCGGAACGATTCATCGCTGAAACGATCGGCAATGGTTGACCGGGGATCAGCCGGGCGAAAAGAGTGGCGGCCAGGGAAACGTGCGGGGGCTTGCCGTTCCGGAAATCGCCGGTCGCTGAGCACCGCAGTCGGGGGATTACCCACTTCCATCGGGCAGATCCGCTTCTGAGGCGGACGCGGGAGTGGGCGGGTCCACCGCCAATTTCGGATTGTCATGTCAGGATTACGTCGTCGGGCCGCTTTGGCACTCGCATGCCTTTGTGCTGCGTCGATCGCCAATGCGGAGGGGGCAGCTACCGGTCCAACGCCTGGTGAGCCGCTGATGCTCGTCCATTCGAACGAAACTCCAACAGCAATCATCGCCAAGACGATCAGCGCGGAAGAGCCGGCGCCGCTGACCCCGGTGACCACCGACACTCTCAAAACCGAGAGCGTGTCCGAGCCGAAACCTCGCTCTCTTTCCACCCTCGTCGACAGCTTGCGCAGCCCGCAGACCTCCAGCCGTGAGTTGGAGTGCCTCGCCGGCGCGATCTATTTCGAATCCAAGAGCGAGCCGCTCGCCGGGCAGCTGGCTGTTGGCCAAGTCATTGCCAACCGCGCCAAGTCCGGCCGCTTCCCTTCGACCTACTGCGGAGTGATTTTCCAGCGCGGGCAGTTCTCGTTCGTCCGTGGCCGATCACTGCCCTCGATCCCGCGTTCAAGCCGTCAGTGGCACACTGCGGTTGCGGTCGCGAACATCGTCGACAAGGCCATGCACGTCAGCGCCGTACCCAAGGCGCTGTTTTTCCATGCGCGTCGCGTATCGCCGGCTTGGCGCCTCACTCGGCTGGCCACGATCGGCAACCACGTCTTCTATCGCTGATCTGGAATCCGTTCTCCTTTCATTCTAAGCATCGTGGATGCCCGCGCTGCTTGACGATCGCTTCGCCGACCAACCCCCGATCGCTGCAGAAGTTGCGCGAGGTGTAACCAGACTGCTGAACCGGCACGATATGTTCGCCATTTGCGAAGTGCCGCTGGTCAATGGCCGACGTGCCGACATGATGGCCGTGGACGGAAAGGGCCAATTGACGATCGTGGAGATCAAGGTTGCCCGCCAAGACCTTCTCAGCGACGATAAGTGGACGGATTACCTGGATTATTGCGACCGTTTTTTCTGGGCGGTGCCACCTTCATTGTCGGCTCTGTGCGCCGAAGACCGGTTCCTTCCGGATCGTGCCGGACTGATCGTCGCTGACCGCTATGACGCTGCCGTCGCACGAGAGGCCGTGGTCCGGTCGCTGGCTCCATCGCGAAGAAGGGCGGAGCTGCTGCGCTTTGCCCGCCGCGCAGCGCTTCGGCTTTCAGCCCAGCTTGATCCGTCCCTCGGCCAAGATCGATAGCAAGTTTAGCGCGGAAGTGGTCCCACCACCGGTTTGGCACTGGTCTTCCCAGCTTCGATCAGGCGCAGGATGTCCGCCGCACGACCATCGCGCTTGGCGTAGTCGCGCGCGCTATATCCGGCCGCCATATCCGCCTTGTCCGGGTTTGCCCCGCGCTCAAGAAGCAGCTTCACCAGCTGCGGATTACGCTGCTGGACGGCGATGATCAGAGCGGTTTCGCCTTGCCGATTCGCCGCGTCTATTCTCGCGCCATTCCGCAACAGCACTTCCGCGCCATCAGCGAAGCCGATCCGGGCCGCGGTGATCAGCGGCGTGTCTCCATTTCTGGCCAGAATGTTCGGATCCCCGCCATTGCTCAACAAGTAGCTGGCCCAGCTGCTGTTGCGCTGCCGGATGACGAGATGGAGCGCGGCACCCCGGGTTCCGACCAACTCCACAACCTTTGCCGCGTCCCGGTCCTTGATCGCCTGGAGGAAGCTGAAGTTGTCAGAGCCGCCGAGTTGCGCAGTTGCGGACGCCGCCGCCATCCCTGTAGCAATAACCAGGGCCACACTGGCGATTCGCTTCATGGTGCTTCCTATCCCCTGGAAACCGCTTGATCGGCCGCTGCTATCAGATCATGGCTGCTCCGGCCATGACCAGCAACCGACCGTTCTGGGAAGCTCCGCTGGACTCGCTCGACCGCGGCCAATGGGAGGCGTTGTGCGATGGCTGCGGACGCTGCTGCCTGCACAAGCTGGAAGACGAGGAGACCGGGGAGCTCCATCCGACCAATGTCGCCTGCAAGCTGCTTGACCGGCGTAACGGACGGTGCACGGATTACGCTCACCGAAAGCGGCATGTGATCGATTGTGTCGTGCTCGACCGCTCTGCGGTCGACGCGCTGGAGTGGCTCCCATCGACGTGCGCCTATCGCTTGCGCGCGGAAGGCCGACCGCTGCCGCAGTGGCACTATCTGATCTCCGGCGACCGGGAGTCGGTTCATGCCGCCGGCCAGTCCACCCGTGGCTGGACGATCAGCGAGGTCGATGCCGGAGAGCTGGAATTTCATCTGGTCGATCGTGCGCTCTGACGATCGGGTCACCCACCCCCGCCTGCCGCTTCCCTTATTGATCAGCCGCCACCCGCGGGCACGCTCGCTCAAACTGCGCGTGGACGTCCTTGCAGGTGTCCTGCGACTGACCTGCCCACCCAGAGTTGCGCGCAGTGCTGCGTTGCGTTGGGCTGGCGAGCAAGGGCCATGGGTGGAGCAGCAACTTGCCAGCAGGGCGCCTGCGATCCCGTTTGTGCATGGGTCGATCATCCCGTTCGACGGTGCTCAGCTTAAATTGATCTGGGTTGAATCGCAGCCGCGGCAAGCCCAGCGCCACGGTGACCGGATTGTAGTGGGTGGACCATATTCCGGATTTGCGCGCCGGGTCGAAACGTGGCTGCGCAAGCAGGCGCAGACGGTCCTGAACGCCGATACGCGGGAGGTTGCGGCCCGCGCCGGGGTGATAGTGACCAGTGTCTCGATTGGCGACCCGGTCAGCCGATGGGGGAGCTGCTCAGCGGAGGGGTCGATCCGCTACAGCTGGCGGCTGATCATGGCACCGCCCGAGGTCCGGCGAGCGGTCGTTGCACATGAAGTGGCGCATCGAGTCCACATGAACCACGGGCCGGAATTCAGGACACTGGAGGCCGCGCTGTTTGACGGCAACCTCAAGCAAGCGTCGGCGCTACTGAGAAAACTCGGGCGGTCGCTCCATCTCATCGGCCGCCCCGCCTGACGCGGGCGGCCGCTCCGGCTCATTACCAAAGATACGGTCGAGTTCGGTCTGGTTCGGCGCCCGCGGCCGCTCCTCGCCGGGCCGAGGAGCGAGCGGGTCGGTTGGCGGTGGGGTTATGGGATTTCCATATTCGTCCACCATCTGCTCCGGCGGAAGCTCTTCGGGCATCATGCCCCAGGCTTCCTCATCCGGCTCCAGCTGCCAGTCCGGCATCGGCACTTCGATCTGAAAGTTTTCGATCGGCCGTTTGGCGACCGCCTTGACCATGAAGTCGTGGAATGCGCGCGCCGGCGCAGTACCGCCCTGGAGCCCACCGACTCGCCTGGCATCGTCGCGGCCCATCCACACGCCGGTGGTGATGCCGCTCGAAAAGCCGACGAACCATCCATCCTTGTTGGAGCTGGTTGTCCCCGTCTTGCCGGCAACGGGCCGGCCGATTTGTGCCGCGCGTCCCGTCCCGCTGAGCACGGCGGTCTGGAGCAGGTCGGTCATCTGCGCTGCTACCCAGGGCGCGACCAGCACCCGCTGCTCGTCACGTTCATGGCGGTAGAGGAGGCGTCCATCCGCGGTGACCACCTTCACGATTGGATAGGGTGTTACCGAAACGCCGCCGGCGCTCACTGCCGCGAAGGCACGGGTCATGTCGATCAAGCGAACCTCGCTGCTTCCCAGCACCATCGACGGAAAGGTCGCAATCTGGCTGCTCACGCCGAAGCGATGCGCCATGTCGGCGATTGTTCCAAAGCCGAGTTGCGCGCCGATCTTGGCACTGACGGTATTGATCGACCGGGCGAAGGCCTCGCGCAGTGTCACGGCACCGGCATGGGTGCGGGTCGCGTTGCGCGGTCGCCACCCCTCAACAGAAATGGGTTCATCAACAATCGTGTCGGTCGGCTTCATACCTGCTTCGAGCGCCGCGAGATAGACGAACAGCTTGAACGCCGAGCCGGGCTGCCGCTCTGCCTGTGTACTGCGGTTATACAGGGAATCGACATAATCACGGCCCCCAACCATCGCGCGCACGGCGCCGTCGCGGTCGAGCGCAACCAGCGCACCCTGCGCGCCGCCTGGAGTATTGCCGCGGATCGCGGCGTCCGCTGCGGCCTGCATTACCGGGTCGAGCGTGGTCCAAACGTCCAGCGGCTCGTCACGCTCATCAATCAGATTATCAAGCTGGGGGAGCGCCCAGTCGGTGAAGTAGCGGACGCTGTTCTGCTTGCTCGACCGCTCCAGCCGGATCGCAGCCGGATTGACCGCAGCAGCGGCCGATGGCGACAGGAAGTTGTGTTTGACCATCTGCTCGATGACGATGGTGGAGCGGTCGCGCGCAGCCTCCGCGTCGGCAGTCGGCGCATAGTTCGACGGCGCCTTCACCAGACCGGCAATGATCGCTGCCTCACCGAGGCTGAGGTTGCGCGCACTATGGCCGAAAAATCGGCGCGACGCAGCGTCGATGCCATAAGCGCCGCCGCCGAAATAGACCCGGTTGAGATAAAGCTCCAGAATCTGATTCTTGCTGAACTTGCGCTCGAGCGCGAGTGCGAGAATCCCCTCCTTGACCTTCCGCCCGAACGTGCGGCTGTTGGTCAGAAAGATGTTGCGCGCCAGCTGCTGGGTGATCGTTGAACCGCCTTGCCGCCAGCGGCCACTTTGAACCCGCACGGCGACCGAGCGAACCACGGCAATTGGGTCAACCCCGATGTGTGATCGGAAACGATGGTCCTCGACCGCAATCATCGCGGCCCTCATTTGCGGCGGGATTTGCTCGTAAGGCAGCCACTGGCCAAAGCTTGGGCCGAGCGACACGAGCACGGCTCCATCGACCGAACGAATGCGGATGGTCTGGCCAAGGTCGGATCGCCGCTCCAGTTCGGAATAGGACGGGAGCGAGTTGATCGCGATGACAACTGCAACGCCAAGCGCAAGAAGCGCGAGCGCGACCGTTGCAACGCCGATCTTCAGGAGGCTCTTGATCCACCGCAGAACATGTTGCGAGGGCGACTGGGACGGGGGTTTGCGAGCCATTCACGCGTTGGATAGGGACTCACCGGCTCCGGCTCAAGCAATCGATCAGCGCCGCTGGCGAGGGCAGCAGCGTTTACTTGCTCTGGTTAGCGCCGTCTTAACCGCGTCTTAGACATTGCTGAATAATCCATAACGGATGAACGGCGGAACGAAGGCTCTGCTCGCGGTCCTCGCTGTCACGACGGTTTTTCCGTCGGCCAGCACGTTCGCCCAATGCCGTCTGTGCGCCGAAGCCCCAGAGCCTGAGCGGGTCGAGCAAGAGACTCGCGCATTGCGACTGGAAATTGAGACGATCCTCGACTTCGATCGCCTAATCCTCACCGGGGCGCAGGGAGGTAGCGTGATCCTCGATCCGCGCGGGGCCTCCATCGTCAGCGGATCAATTGCGGGGCTTTCCGGCCGCGCCATGGTCGGAAGTGCGATCGTCCGAGGCGAGCCGAACCGGGCCATCCGGGTGGATCTTCCCGGCCGGATTGATCTCTATGGTCTCACGGGCGGCCGGATCATCATTGATCAGCTGTCCAGCGATGTTCCGCAAACAACGCGCCTGGACTCAGCCGGAACTCTGACCTTTCGCTTCGGCGGGCGGCTGCGAATCGACGGCGAGGTCGATGGGGATTTTCGCGGCGACGTGCCGATTACCGTCGAATATCTCTAAATCCAGCTCGCTCCTTCGAGCGGAACGCTCACCGCAAATCCATCCATTTCGGTCGAAAAGTGAACGTCTCGTTCACCAAGGCCTTCAGCAAAGCCGTAAGCGAGCAAGGTTAATAGGCGGCTCTGGATGGAAGGAGCTGTGACGGCTCGGCCAGCCAATGCTTGGAACCAATTAGGGGAAGTTTTCATGTTCAAGATGCTGCGTGTCGCTTCGCTTGCGACCCTCGCCGCCGTTGCCGTCGCCGCCACTCCGGCCGCTGCTGCTCCGGTCGCTGCTACTCCTCAGGCCGTCGCCAAGGCGCGGATCCTGCGTCCGCTCACCCTGACTCGGGTCAGCGACCTTGACTTCGGAACCATCGTGCTGGGCACCGGCACCTGGTCCGGCTCGGTCGTGTCGATCACCAACGCCGGTGTCGCCAGCTGCGGCGCCAATCTGACCTGCACGGCTCCGGCCGGCGGTTACAAGGCTGCGGAATATAACGTCACTGGAACGAACAACGCGACGGTGACCATCCCCATTCCGGCGTCGGTCACCATGACCAATGCGACCAGCGACAATCTCTCGGTCAGCCTGAACAACGCGCAGACCTCGCTGGTGCTGACCAACTCCGGCGCCCCCGGCAACAATTTCGCGTTCGGTGGGTCGATCACCCTCGCGTCGAATACTCCGGACGGAAGCTATTCCGGCAACATCAACGTCACTGTCGACTACTGATTTGCACGTTTCGCGGCTGCCAGTCGGCCGCGGCTCTAGACCAGACGATGGGCCTGCCGAGCGATCGGTGGGCCCATTTTCTTTTGCACCTGCGCAGAGTGGCGATGGTTAGCTGAAAAATAACCAATCTCGAGCAAAACCCCAGGTCAACGCTCCGTTCTGGAGCATGCGTGGGGAAAATTTACATGATTGCGTTTCGGGTCGCGGCATTCGCTCTTCTGATTGCGCCATTTGGTGCACCACAACCGGTGCTTGCTGGTGTGGGGGACCTGCTGGTCGCGCCGACCCGGCTGGTGCTTGATCGCGGCCGCGGCACCGAGGTGATCCTCAACAACATCGGCGAAGAAGAGGCGACGTACCGAGTCTCGGTCGAGCTCCGGCGGATGACCGAATCGGGCGATCTGACGGAGGTGACGGAGCCGAACGCTCGCGAACAGGCTGCGCAAGGCATGATCCTTTATGCGCCGCGCCGGGTGACCCTGCCTCCAAACCAGCCGCAATCGATCCGCATCTCTGCGCGGGCGCCCGCTGGGCTGGCCGATGGGGAATATCGCGTTCACCTGCTGTTTCGGGCGGTACCGCCGCCGCGGCCAGTCGCGGTTCCCACCGGCGAGCAGAAGGGCGTGTCGATTTCCCTCACACCGATTTATGGCGTGACCATCCCGGTGATCGTCAGACTCGGCAATCTCCAGGCGAAGGCTGGCATTGCCGATGTCCATGTCGGCAAGTTCAATGGCAAGCCCGCGCTTGCGTTCAATCTTTCGCGCGACGGCGAGCGGTCGACCTTCGGCGAGATTCGTGTGCTCAAGCCCGGTCGTGCCGACCCGATCGCCGTTCTTCGCGGCGTGGCGGTCTACACGGAGGTCAAGGAGCGGCAGGTCACCGTGCCGGTCCCGGACTCCGAGGCCGCTTCGTTCCGCGGACCAGTGATCGTCCAATATGTCGAAACGGCCGAGGAAGGCGGGCGCACGCTCGCTGAAACCCAGGCAGTGCTGCGCT
>CBFGZJ010000004.1:0-26590 GCA_965653215.1 uncultured Sphingomonas sp.
GTCGGGCGCGTGCGCACCTGCAAGCTCGGCCCGCGCCGGCTCGAGGAAGAGGCGACGCTCAAGCTCCGGCTGACGATTGGCAGCGATGGTCGGGTCACCTCCGTCACGCCCATCGGCGCTGCCGACGCGCTGTTCTTAAACAGCGCCCGCGAGCAGATCCTGAGGCACTGGCGTTACCATCCCGCGACCGAAAATGGGCGCCCGGTCCAATCGACGCTAACGGTGACGATCCGCTTTGAGCTGGACGGCGACTAAGCGCGACGCTGGTATCCGTTGCAACCTCATCCTATCTTGCTCGGAATGCCGGTGTTTCCCCGCCCTTCCAGTCCTCGCGCGGCGCTTGCTGATCTGCGAGCATTCGTGCGGCATCGGCGGCGGGAACAGTGGGTCGGGCTGGCGTTAGCGGTGCTCGCTACGCTGGTGATCGTGGTCATCTTCTTCCTGGACTCGAAGGTGAATACCGCCCCCCCGAAGCGTGTGATCTATGTCGAGAGCTGGAGCAACAATCGCACCGATGCCGAGATCATCGCCGATCAGAAGAAAGATCAGGCTCAGAAGGAGGAACGCGCGCGCGAACGACAGCGCCAGTTCCAGAAACTCGAAAAACAGCTTGGTCTGTGACCGACGACGACCGCTGGATGATGGAAGCCGTGACGCTCGGACAGAGCGCTCGCGGAACGACCGCGCCCAACCCGAACGTCGGCTGCGTGGTCGTGTCGCCGCAGGCGGAGATCGTTGGACGCGGCGCGACCCAGCCCGGCGGCCGGCCGCACGCTGAAGCCGTTGCGCTAAATGAAGCGGGAGCGAACGCTCGCGGCGCGACCCTGTATGTTACGCTTGAGCCCTGCGCCCACGCGAGCGCGCGCGGGCCAACCTGCGCTGACAGCATCATCGCGGCTGGGGTTACACGCGTCGTGGCGGGAGTTACCGACCCGGACCCACGCACTAGCGGCCGCGGCCTCGATCGGCTCGAGGCGGCAGGAGTTGAAATCCGAAGCGGCGTTTTGGCCCAGCCCTGCCAGGCCTCGTTGGAGGGCTACCTGACGCGCCTGCGTGAAGGCAGGCCATTTATCACCCTCAAGCTGGCGCTCTCGATCGACGGCAAGATCGCGCTCGCTTCCGGGGAAAGCAAATGGATCACCGGGGAAGATGCCCGCGCCCATGTCCATCATCAGCGCGCACGGTCGGACATGATCCTCGTTGGCCGCGGAACATTTCTGGCGGACGCGCCTCGGCTCGACGTACGGCTGCCGGGGCTGGAAGAGCGTTCCCCGCGCCGTGCCCTCTTGTCGCGCTCGGAGCCGGTCGAAGGATGGCAGATGCTACGCTCCCCGGAGGACGTCCATTCTCTCCATGACGTCAATGACCTGCTGGTCGAGGGCGGATCCGCCACGGCCAGCGCGTTCCTTGCCGCTGATCTCGTCGATCGGATCATGATCTACCGGGCTCCCATTCTCGTCGGGGAAGGCAAATCGGCGGTCGGCTATGTCGGTCTGGACTCGATCGCCGACGCTCATGGCCGGTGGCGGTATGTCGACGGTCAGCCGCTCGGGCTTGACCGGCTCGAGGTCTATGAAAGGGTGCGGTGACTCGTTGGCAGCCATCCGACGAGGCTTGATTTCGCCGCCACACATCCGGAGGAAGCCGTCACCCAGCATGGAAAGGCCGCGACGATGTTCACCGGATTGATCACCGATATCGGCACCGTCCGTGACGTGGAGCAGCGCGGCGATCTGCGGCTGGTGATTGGTTGCGGCTATGATCCGGACTCAATTCCACTCGGTGCTTCGATTGCCTGCTCGGGCGCGTGCCTGACCGTCATTGATCGCGGGGGCGGGACGGACGGAAGCTGGTTCGCTGTCGATGTGTCAGCCGAAACTGTCGCGAGAACGGCTGCCGGTTTGTGGCAAGCCGGGTCGCGTCTTAACCTTGAGCGCGCTCTTCGGGTGGGGGATGAACTTGGCGGCCATATCGTCGCCGGTCATGTCGATGCCGTGGCAACGCTGGTCGGCTCGGTGCAGGAAGGCGATTCGCTGCGTCTGACGTTCGATGCGCCACGAGAGGTCGCTTCAGCCCTTGCCCCAAAGGGTTCAGTGGCGCTCGATGGGGTGTCCCTCACCGTCAACGAGGTTGCGGATCATGACGCAGCGGTTCGCTTCGGGGTCAACCTCATTCCACACACGGCGTCGCATACGACTCTTGGTGATGCACGGCCCGGCCGTGAGCTGAACCTCGAGATTGATCTGCTTGCGCGCTATCTTGATCGAATGCTTTCAGTGCGCGAAATGTGATGTTTTCCTTTTGCTGATCACATCACCATGTGATAGCGGGAAAAGAATGTCTACAGCTCTCCTTGAACGTCTCTCGGATCTCGTCGAGTCCGGCGAGGCGACCCGCGCCGGACTCGCTCGCGCCGCTGGTCTCCATCCCAATTCCCTGCGCAAGCTCGGCTCGTCCGACTGGAACCCGACAGCTGATACGCTCGCTCGGCTTGAAAAGGTGCTTCAGCGTGGCACGTCCGATGTGCTGGTCGGCGCCGAGCAGATCATCGACGAAGCCAGAAATGGACGGATGTTCATCTTGGTGGATGATGACGACCGCGAGAATGAGGGTGATCTCATCATTCCTGCGCAGATGGCAACTCCTGACGCGATCAACTTCATGGCACGGCATGGGCGCGGACTGATCTGTCTCGCCCTGACCAAGGAACGGGTCGAGCAACTTGGCCTGCCTCTCATGAGCCGTAACAATGGGACTCGGCACGAGACCGCATTCACTGTCTCGATCGAGGCGAGAGATGGCGTGACCACCGGGATTTCCGCCGCAGACCGGGCCCGAACGGTTGCCGTCGCGATCGATTCGTCCAATGGACCTGACCGGCTGGTCACTCCCGGACATGTGTTCCCGCTGGTCGCCCGATCCGGAGGAGTGCTGGTGCGCGCCGGGCATACGGAAGCGGCCGTGGACGTTGCGCGGCTGGCCGGACTCAACCCCTCAGGCGTGATTTGCGAAATCATGTGTGAAGATGGTTCGATGGCTCGTTTGCCGGACCTCCTCGTCTTTGCCCGCGAACATGGCATGAAGATCGGCACCATCCGTGATCTGATCGCCTATCGCCTGAAGAAGGACCATATGGTCCGCCGAATCGCGGAAACCCGGTTCACGAGCAGCAGCGGCGGCGAATGGACCGCGCAGGTGTTCCACGATTCGGCTACCGATACCGAACAGCTGGCGCTCACCCGCGGTCCGCTCGACACCAGCAAGCCGGTGCTGGTGCGGATGCATAGTTTTGATCTCTTCGCCGACATCATCGGTGAACCCGGCGATCGCTGCGGACTGCTGCAAGGGGCAATGAGCCTCATCGAGCAAGCTGGGAGCGGCGTGATCATCGCCCTTAACGCCACGCGCTACAACTATCTGTCGGCGGCCGTCGAGCGGCGCGCCGGGGTGAGCACTGATGGCGGCGATGCGCTGCGCAACTACGGCATTGGCGCGCAGATCCTCGCGGCTCTCGGAGTTCATGACATGATCTTGCTCACCAACACCAGCCATTCGCCGGTCGCGTTGAGCGGCTATGGGCTGGCGATTGTCGAGGAACGCCCGATCGAGCTCGCCTGCTGATGGCGCGCGTCCTGATCGTCGAAGCGCGCTTTTACGCGCATCTGAACGACATGCTCCTGAGCGGCGCGCGCGCCGAACTCGATCGGCGCGGCCACACACACGATACGGTGACGGTACCCGGCGCCCTGGAACTGCCCGGCGCAATTGCCCTTGCTTCGGAGGGTGGCCGCTATGACGCCTATATTGCGATTGGCGTCGTCATCCGGGGCGAAACCTACCATTTCGAGATTGTCGCTGAAGAGAGCGCCCGCGGGCTCATGGCGCTGACTCTCGACGGAATTGCGATCGGCAACGGCATCCTCACTGTGGAAAATGAAGCCCAGGCGATCGTCCGTGCCGATCCGAAGCAGGGAGACAAGGGAGGGCACGCTGCGGTTTCCGCTCTCTCGTTATGGGACTTGCGGCAGCAGTTCCACGCCTGACAAACCACCCCTCATCGCCCTTGCGCGGGAGGCCGGCGGGGGCCACTTACCGGTGATGGATCCGTTGAGCCCGCTGGCCACCTTACGCCACCGCCTGGCGATCAAGGTGGGAGAAAACGCCGTCTTCGATGGCTGGACCGAAGCGGCCATCGACCAGTCCGCAGATTCCGAGGGCGTGTCGAGGGTCGAGGCTCGGCTAGCGATGCCGGACAGCGCAGCAGGTCTGATCGACGTCTACACTCAAGGCGTGGACCGGGAGCTGGCGAGCCGGTTCCCACCGCACCGGATCCGCACGCTCCTTTGGGCCCGGCTGCAAATCATGGCGCCGGCGCGCGAGGCTGTCCGTCAGGGGCTGGCAATCCTTGCGATGCCGCAAAACGCCCTTCACCTCGCCCGGATCGGCTGGCGCAGCGTAGATTGCATGTGGCGCCTGGCAGGCGATTCCTCGACCGACCTGAGCCATTACACGCGCCGCACCACCCTCGCCGCGGTCTATTCATCGACGCTGCTCGTCTGGTTGGACGATCGTAGCGACGGCTTTGCCGACACGGCGGCATTTCTCGATCGCAGGCTGGCGGATGTCATGCGGTTCGAGCGCTTCAAGGCGCAATGGCGCGGCTCGTCCGACCGCCGGCCAAGCTTTGCGCGCTTCGTCGGGCGGCTGCGCTACCCTCCGCGCTAACTGCTTTCTTTTCGCATTAGTTATTGATAATCAGTCGCAATGACGGCGTTGCCCCTCTCGACAGACTTTGCAACCGGGTTGGACGCGCTCAGCCAGGGCATGCGGGCGCGCATCGCCTCGGTGGATTGGGCTTCGCTTCCTGAAGCGGAGGCACGGCGTCTCCGCCAGTTCGGCTTCGATGAGGGAGTAGCCGTTGAGCCGCTTCATCGCGGCCCAATCGGTCGCGATCCAGTTGCGGTTCGCGTCGGGCGCATGACCGTGGCGATTCGACGCGATCACGCGCGTGCGATCCAAGTCGTCCCAGTCTCCACCACGGCCTAGATGTCTGCCCTGCCGCTGATTGCGGTGGTCGGCAACCCAAATGCCGGCAAGAGCGCCCTGTTCAACGCGCTCACCGGAGCGCGGCAGAAGGTCGGCAATTATCCGGGGGTCACGGTCGAGCGGAAGTCAGGGCGCTTGGTGCTTGCGAATGGCCGGCCGATTGAGCTCGTCGATCTGCCCGGAAGCTATGGCCTGGATCCGGCGAGCCCCGACGAGGCGTGCTTGGGCTGCAGGAAGGGGAGCGTATACCGGACGCGCTTCTGATCGTGGTCGACGCATCCAATCTCGACAATCATCTGGGGTTCGCCATCCAGCTGATCGCGCTTGGCCGTCCGACCGTTGTCGCGCTCAACATGATCGACATGGCGAAGCGAGACGGGCTGGAGCTGGATGCTGAACGGCTGTCGAAGGACCTTGGGGTGCCAGTGATCGAGACCGTCGCGGTTCGCAGGCAGGGAATCGATCAGATCCGGCTGATGCTCGATCAACTGATCCATGCTCCGCCTGGACCAAAGCAGGTCCAACTGGACACCGACGCAAGCGACACTCAAACCCTCCATCGTCGGGCGAGGACTATCGCCTCCGCCGCGGTCCTTCGCGAGACACCGATGCGCCGCTGGACTCAGCGGCTCGATTCCTTTTTGCTCCATCCGATCATCGGCCCGGCGATCTTGGCGACGATCATGTTCGTGATGTTCCAGGCGGTCTTTGCCTGGAGCGAGGCGCCGGTCGGCTGGCTTGAGTTCCTCCTCGGAACCGCATCCTCGGTGATTGCCGGATCCTTGCCTGAAGGCCTGCTTCGCTCGCTACTGGTTGACGGAGTGCTGGGCGGGGTCGGCGCGGTAATCGTATTCCTGCCGCAGATCCTGATCCTCTTCGCGTTCATCCTGATGTTGGAAGCGACAGGTTACATGGTCCGGGCAGCATTCCTGATGGACCGGCTGATGAGCGGTGCCGGGCTGTCCGGCCGTGCGTTCATCCCCTTGCTGTCCAGCTTTGCCTGCGCCGTACCCGGGATCATGGCCACCCGGACCATCGACGATCCGCGGCATCGGCTAACGACGATTCTCGTCGCGCCGTTGATGACCTGTTCCGCCCGGCTGCCGGTTTATACGCTGATCATTGCCGCGTTCATTCCGGGCTCGCAGGTCACAGCCGGCGTCGGGCTGCAGGGACTGGTCCTGTTCTGTCTCTATCTCGCCGGCATCGGGGGCGCGATGGTCGCCTCGCTCGTGCTGAGCCGGACCGCGGTCAAGGGCCGGGGCGGTGCGTTCATCATGGAACTGCCGAAGTACCAGTGGCCGGCGCTCAAGGACATCGCGATCGGCTTGTGGCAGCGCGCCATCATCTTCCTCCGGCGAGCGGGAACGATCATCCTCGGCACCACGATCGTGCTGTGGGCGCTCGCCAGCGTTCCGCAGGCAGGGCCCGGGGAACGGCAGAGCGAGGTTTCCGCTGCCGGACGAATCGCGAGCGGGATCGAGGTGCTGGTCAGACCGATTGGCTTCAACCACGACATCGCTCTGGCGCTGCTTCCCGCCATGGCTGCGCGTGAAGTCGCGGTGTCAGCGATCGCAACCGTTTACGCAATTGACTCAAGTGATGAGGAGGCCGCCACCCGCTCTCTGGAGAGCCGGCTGGCCGGTCGCTGGAGTCTCCCGACCGCCCTCGCTTTCCTGGTGTGGTTCGTGTTCGCGCCGCAGTGCATCTCGACCATCGCCGTCACTCGCCGCGAGACCAACAGCTGGCGCTGGCCGCTATTCATGGTCGGCTATCTTTTTGCGCTCGCCTACGTCGGCGCCGGCCTGACCTACTGGACGGCGGTTGCGCTCGGCTTATAGCTGGCGGCAGTACGGAGGAGATTGGAATGGCGGGCGTGAACAAGGTGATCCTGGTCGGCAACCTGGGGGCGGACCCGGAGTCGCGCTCGCTGAACAACGGCGGTGAAGTCGTCAACATCCGGGTAGCCACGTCCGAGAACTGGAAAGACCGCGACGGCAACCGGCAGGAACGCACCGAATGGCACAATGTCGTGATCTTCAACGAAAATCTCGGCCGGGTGGCCAAGAGCTATCTGCGCAAGGGCAGCAAGGTCTATCTTGAAGGCCAGCTTCAGACCCGCAAGTGGCAGGACCAGTCGGGCGCGGACCGGTACACGACCGAGATCGTCCTTCAACGTTTCCGCGGTGAGCTGGTGCTGCTCGACAGCCGGGACGGCGGCGGAGGTGGGGGCGGCCGCGGCGGATTCCGGTGGTGGTTTCGGCGGTGGATCTCGCTCCCAATCACGGCCGCAGCCGGCCGCGTTCGACAGCGATCTCGACGACGACGTTCCGTTCTGACCCTTAGCTGTCGGTTTTGCGCAGCTTGGCCAGAGCAGCGAACGGACCGGCTTCTTCCTCGGTCATAACTCCCGCCTCGCGCAGCGCCAGATCCGCGCCCGCGGATCGGGGATAGGGGTCAAGCGCGAGAGCCAGCGTGTCTTCGAGGGCTTGGCCGATCTCGATCAATCGCCCGTCATGGAAGATGGTTTCGCAATCCGCGGCGGACAGTTCGACCTCGTCATCCCCTCGGCCGTCGCCAGGCTCGGGTGCGAACTTCAGTTCGAACGGCTCGTCAATGTGCTCCAGGACCGGCTCGCCCGTGGCGACGCATGGCTGTTCAAGCTTCGCCTTGATCCGCCCGTGAGCACGGACCTCCTGACCACTACGCTCAAGCACGGCATGAGCGTCAAACTTGGTCAGCGACAGGAGGCGCAGCCGGGCCGCGATGGCTTCCAGCTCAGCCTGCCCGGCGACGAACTCAAGTCGATCGCCGCTGCGAATCTGATCGAGCGGGATCGGTTTCCCGAACCCGCTGCTCATGGTGAGGTCCCGCTGATGACGGCTTCCTCGGGGCTCGCCTCAAGCGCTTCCCAATAGCGCTTCAACGCACCGATAGCATTCACCAGTGCCACCTGGCTGGGAGCAGCAGCGCTCGGATACAGGCTTGCTTCCACGACCTCCCGCCAGTCGGCGGAGCCGGTAATCGCGCTACGGAACCTGCCGACCCTGCGGCCGAGCGAGCCGACCATTGCTCCGACCTGCTTGGCGATTGAAGGATCGCCCACCCCCATCTGCCGGACCTGTGCATCCATGTCGGCAATGAACGATTCGGCCAGTGCCACGGCCGCATTCCGTGCTTCAGCGCTCCCCGCCTCCAGCCGCAGATTGACCAGGGCGGTGAGGCTGGCCAGCACCGCGAATCGACCCTCCACCGTGTCGGGCACCTTGGCGTCGAGATACCAGTGCGGCTTTCGCGCCGAGGCGACCACCGCGTCAAACAAGGGTGTTGCCGGTGGAACACCCACAAACAAGTTTCGCAACGTTCGCAGCATCTTACCCCATTTACCTTGGCCACTTGCGCGGCATGCTCCTGTCCGCATATTGAGGCGCGGGCCACCCGGCGCAAGCGGATGCTGCTTGGCATGCGGTGGTGGGAGAGATTGAATGGCTACGGTGTTGAGCAAGGCCTTGCTGGCCGCTTCGGCAGCTGCGTTGCTGGCTGGCTGCACGGGTGTTCGCAGCCACAAGGGACATGTCCTGGATCAGCAGCTCGTCGCCGGAATTCAGCCGGGCGTGGACAATAAGGATTCGGTTGCGCGCACTCTTGGGCGACCAACGCTGACCGGGCAGTTCAATGACAATGAGTGGATTTATGTGTCGCGCGACACCCGCGCCTTCGCCTTCCGCCGCCCGCGCCCGGTCGATCAAACCGCTCTGATCATCCGCTTCGATCCGGCGGGCAACGTGACCCAGATCGAGCGCTCCGGCATGGAGAAGGTCGCCTTTATCGACCCAGTCGGAGGCAAGACCCCCACCCTCGGTCGTCAGCGCAGCTTCTTCGAAGAACTGTTCGGCAACATTGGCGTCATGGGTTCCGGCATGGGCGGCGCGGGGCGTCCGGCTCAGTAACCACTACTCCTTCCGGTTTTGTTGAACCTGCGCAACGGGTCCCACTTGCCGGCTTTGGCGCGCGCTGCCAAACCTTCCGCCATGGAAATGAAAGCCGTCACAACCGAGCGCGGGCTGCGTACGCGCGTGCTTGTTCTGCTGCTGATCGCCTACATTTTTAATTTCGTTGATCGCCAGATTGTCGGGGTGCTTGCCATCCCGATCAAGCAGGAGCTGCAGCTCACCGATCGTGAGCTCGGGCTGCTCGGCGGTCTTGCCTTCGCGATGTTCTACACCACGCTCGCCCTGCCAATCGCGCGGCTCGCGGACCGCAGAGGTCGCGCCCGCATCATCGCGTTCTCCGTGGCGCTGTGGAGCGCTTTCACTGCACTATGCGGAGCAGCCCAGAATTTCTGGCAGCTGTTCCTGGCGCGCATGGGGGTCGGGATTGGCGAGGCGGGCGGCGTCGCGCCAAGCTATGCGCTGATCTCGGACTATTTTCCGCCGTCAAGCCGCGGCCGCGCGCTCGCGTTCTTCTCGCTCGGAGTCCCGATCGGATCCTCGCTCGGTATTTTTGCAGGCGGGTGGATCGCCGAGACGATCGACTGGCGAATGGCCTTTGTCGTCGTTGGCCTGGCAGGACTTCCCGCTGCCTGGGCGCTGTGGAGGTTCATTCCCGAGCCGCGGCGCGGAGTGCCCCATGCGGACGTTGTCGAGCATGATCCGAGCGTCGGTGAGGTTGCTTCGACCATCGCTCGCAAGCCCGCGTTCTGGCTTCTGTCGTTCGCGTCCGGGTCGGCCTCGATCCTGATCTACGGGCTGATCTTCTGGCTGCCGGCCTTTTTTACCCGCAGCTTCGGCATGTCACTGACCGACATCGCGCTATTTTATGGCTCGATCGTGCTGGTTGGCGGAGTGCTTGGGCTGTTGCTCGGCGGCTGGCTCGGCGATCGTCTCGGTCCAACTCGGCCTTCCGCCTACGCGCTGATCCCGACCGGCTGCGTTCTCCTTGCCTGGCCTTTCTATGCGGCTGGGCTATTTGCTCCGTCGGCAGCCATTGCCTGGGTGCTGTTCGTCATCCCCCAGGCGCTTGGCCTGATGTGGCTGGCGCCGGTGCTGACCGGCATCCAGCATCTCGTTCCCTCAACGATGCGGGCGACCGTGTCCGCCGGCTTCCTGTTCATCAACAATCTGATCGGGATTGGCCTCGGGGTTTATCTGATCGGAGAAATCTCGACCCGGCTGGCGCCCACACTCGGCGATGACTCGTTGCGCTATGCAATCCTCTATTGCCTGGGATTCTATGGAATCGCCGCACTTCTTGCCTTTCTCGCGTCGCGAAGGATGACCATCGACGGCCATGCTTCTGTCTGACCAGAAAGCAGGGGTTCAGCTTACAGCGGTAGACTGAGCAACTCAGGCGGGCGAACGGCAGGAACGCGCCCCGGCCACGAACCGTTGTTTATGGTTCGAAAGGAGTTTTCGGTGATGACCAAATGGCTTCTCGCAGCGGGGGCGGCAGCGTTGGCGCTGGCGACACCATCCGTCGCGGAAAAAGGGGGTCATGGCGGCGGAGACAAGGGCGGCAAAGGCGGCGGGCATGCCGCTCAAGTCGACAAGCGTGGCGGCGGCGACCGGGGCGGTGGTCATGGCGGCGGTCGCGCCGCTCAGATGGATAAGCGTGGCGGTGGCCAGCAGAGCAAAGCAGACCGCGGCTCCGGCAGGCAGTTCCGGATGGCTGAGGAAAGCCGCAAAGCTGAACGAGGGGACGAGCAGCGGGGAAGCGGCCGAGCCGAGCTTCGCGCCGAACGCGGTTCCAAGGACCGCGTCCGCGATGAGCGGATCGTCACCCGCGGCAAAGACCGCGATGAACCGCGCCGGGTCGAATCGCGTGAGGATCGACGCGAAGTAAGGGTCGCTCGTCAAGATCGGGACGACTGGCGTCGCGATGACGGTGACGTTCGCGTCTTGCGCAGCGAGTGGCGCGACGACTTCGATGATGATGTCAGGATCGTGCGGCGTCATTTCGACGACGATTACTGGCGCCCCTACGGCTGGAACTTCGAAAGCAACTGTCCGCCGGGACTCGCCAAAAAGGACAACGGCTGCCTTCCTCCCGGGCAGGCGCGCAAGCTGCTCGGCCATCGATTGCCGGATTACTATGACGACGACTACCTGCCGTTCACCTATCGGTCGTGGTACCCGGACGACGACGATTATTTCTACCGCGCGGGCGACGGCTATATCTATCGGGTCGATCGTGACGATGGACTGATCGACGGGCTGATCCCGCTGTTCGGCGACGGCTATTATCTGGTCGGCGACCCCTATCCGGACGTTTATGATTTCTACAATGTGCCGGTGCAGTACCAGCCGTGGTACGCCGACGACGATCTCTATCATTACCGCTATGGCGACGGAGCAATCTACCGGGTCAGCCGCGGGTCTGGTCTGGTTGACGGGATCGTCGCACTGCTTGCTGGAGACTTTGGCGTCGGCCGTCCGTTGCCGCTAGGTTACGACGCGTACAATGTGCCGCTCGCCTATCGCGATCGCTACTATGACACCCCGGACGCGTGGTACCGCTACAACGACGGCTACATTTACCAGGTCGATCCACAGACGCGGCTGATCCAGGCGGTAATCTCAGCTTTGATTTGAACTGAGGTACGTGCAACCCGGACCGCTCGCCATGCATTTGGTGAGCAGTCCGGCGTGCGCCTGATTTGAAGGAGCCTCGATGCGAACATTTGTGCTCACAATCGCCGCGATCACCTGTTCGCTCACAGGGTGCGAACGAGCGACGCGGGTTACAGACCAGAATGCTGGTGCTGAAGAGGACACTGACCCGGCCCGCGGCAAAACGATTGGAGATGCAATCGCTTCGTCGGGACAGGACAAGCATTTTGCGGCTGCGGTGAAGGCTACCGGCCTTGGGCCGACGCTTTCCGGGCCGGTCCCCTACACCGTTCTGGTGCCGACCGACGATGCCTTTGAAAAGATGCCGGCCGGGGCTCTCGACACGCTGATGAAGCCGGAAGCCAGAGCCCAGCTGACGAACGTGCTGACCTACCATGTTCTCCCCGGCGCGATCCTGACGGCGGATATTCGCAAAGCGATCGCCAATTCCGGAGGAAAGGCGACGTTAGCGACCATGGGTGGCGGGGCGCTTACCGCAACTCTCGAGGGTGACGCCGTGGTCATCAGCGACAAGGCCGGGGAGAAGGTTCGGCTGTTGGAGCAGGATATCGCTCGGTCAAATGGGGTGGTGCACCGCATCGATGCCGTGCTGATGCCAAGCTGACCAGAGCAGCCCGCAGATTTCCCCGCCTCCCCTCTGGCGGCGGCGCACTCGCTCGCTATAAGAATCCTGCACAGGTCATCGGGGCGAGGACAAGCACTTATGAAGGCGACGATCGAGCGGGCTACTCTCCTCAAGAGCTTGAGCCACGTCCAGTCCGTGGTCGAGCGGCGCAACACCATCCCAATCCTTTCCAACGTGCTGATTGAAGCAAACGAGGAAGGATCATTGCGGCTAATGGCCACCGATCTCGACCTTCAGGTGGACGAGAATGTCGCGGCGGCGGTGAGCCAGTCAGGGGCAGTGACCGTGTCCGCCCACACCTTGTTCGATATCGTGCGGAAGCTGCCAGAGGGCAGCCAGGTTGAGCTCGCCGCAGCCGAAGGCAAGATGCAAGTCAACGCGGGACGGGCGCGGTTTACGCTCGCGACCCTGCCGCGCGACGATTTCCCGGTGATCGCGGAAGGGGAACTGCCAACGAGGTTCGAGCTTCCAGCCGCGACCCTTCGCCAGATCATCGACAAGACCCGGTTCGCCATCTCGAGCGAAGAGACGCGCTATTATCTGATGGGCATTTTCATCCATGTCGCGGATGATCTGCTGAAGGCCGCGGCGACCGACGGTCATCGCCTTGCACGGATCACCCTGCCCAAGCCGGACGGCGCGGACGGGATGCCGGACATCATCATCCCGAAGAAGTGCGTGCAGGAGTTGCGCAAGCTGCTTGATGAGGTCGAAGGCACGGTTGAGGTCTCCCTGTCGTCGACCAAGATCCGCTTCGGGCTCGGCAATGCGATTCTCACCAGCAAGCTGATCGACGGGACCTTCCCAGACTATAATCGGGTGATCCCGACTGCGAATGACAAGCTGTTGAAGCTTGACCCCAAGAGCTTCATGCAGGGCGTGGACCGAGTGTCCACGATTGCGTCCGAAAAAACCCGTGCGGTGAAGATCAGCCTCGACCGCGACCGGGTGACCCTGTCGGTGACCAGCCCGGAAAGCGGCACCGCGACCGAGGAACTCCCCGCGGACTATGGTTCGGACGGGCTCGAGATCGGCTTCAACGCGCGCTATCTGCTCGATATCCTGCATGAGATTGAGGGCGACACCGTCGAGGTCCACCTGGCGGATGCCGCTGCACCGACCCTGCTGCGGGAGAATGACAAGTCGGACGCGCTCTACGTGCTCATGCCGATGCGGGTGTGATCTAGGCGCCCAAGCCGCTACTTCGGCCCGCTATGGCCGCTGTCACCAGCCTCAGGCTGACTGATTTCCGATCCTATGCCGAGGCGGTAATCGAACCGCGGCCGGGCTTCGTCCTGCTGTCGGGCGACAATGGCGCTGGCAAGACCAACATCCTTGAAGCGGTTTCGCTACTCGCTCCTGGGCGCGGCCTCCGCGGAGCCGCGCTCTCCGAGATGGCCCGGAGCGACGGTCCGGGCAGCTTCGCCGTTGCTGCACGGCTTGGTCAGGACGAGGGATCCGTCACGCTTGGCACCGGCACGCTCGCTACCGCCCCGGACCGCAGGCAATTGCGGGCCAACAGCGCGCCGGCCGCGGTCAACACGCTCTCGCAATGGCTCGCAGTTCTATGGCTGGTCCCGGCGATGGACCGGCTGTTCACCGGATCACCCGGCGAGCGCCGGCGCTTCCTCGACCGGCTGGTGCTCGCGCTGGAGCCTGCGCACGCGCATCATGCGGCGCGCTATGAAGCGGCGATGCGGGCGCGGACCCGACTGCTCGCCGACCCTGACAACGCCGATCCAGCCTGGCTGTCCGCGCTAGAGGCTGGGATGGTCGAACATGGCGGTGCGGTGGCGAGTGCGCGGATACGAACGATCGATGCTCTTCGTGAAGCGATTGCAGCGGCCCCTGATGATCGGTTCGCGCGCGCAGACATTGCGCTTCTCGGTGGAACCGATGCCGACCTCGTGCGACTCTCTGCCAATCGCGGGCGGGATGCGGCGGCGGGCCGTTGCACCGAAGGCCCGCATCGGCAGGATTTGATGGTCGCTCACCACGCCAAGCAGCAACCCGCCGCCCGCTGCTCGACCGGAGAACAGAAAGCACTGCTCATCGGCATTGTGCTCGCTCATTCCGAACTCGTGGCGCAGCGCCGTGGCGCACCCCCGTTGCTCCTCCTCGACGAGGTTGCCGCTCATCTCGATCCCAGCCGCCGAACGGCGTTGTACCGCCGGCTTGAAGGGCGCGGGCAAGTGTGGCTGACCGCAACGGAGGAGGCGCTGTTTTCCGAAATCGGTCAGGCCAGCCGGTACCATGTCGAACAGGGTCGAATTGAGCCTCTCTGAGCCTGCGCTGGACTTTTCCGCCCTTGCGGCTATATTGCACCGCAACACGAGACGCTTCCAAGCGGCGTGATCGGTTCCTTACCGGCCCGCGTCTCGATTTGCTTGATGCTCTCCATATCACGCGGGGTGCCTTTTAACCCCTCCGTCTCGCGCGCTCGTCGTGCGCGGGAATTTGCATTCGAAAGATCAATTTTCATGAACTTTTCTCAACTTGGGCTTTCCAAGCCCCTGCTCGATGCGCTCGCCGCCAAGAATTATGGCGTGCCCACCCCGATTCAGCGCGACGCCATTCCGCTCGTTCTTGAGGGGCGGGATCTGCTGGGAATTGCGCAGACCGGAACCGGAAAGACCGCAGCCTTCATGCTGCCGGCGCTCGACCGGCTCACCCGCGTCCAGCGGCGTCCGCTCCCCGGCGAGGTGAGGATGCTGGTGCTGGCTCCGACGCGCGAGCTTGCCGCACAGATCGCTGAGGCGGCGCGTGCGTATGCCGCCAATCTGCGCATTTCCGTTGGGGCAATCTTCGGCGGCGTTCCGAACCACAAGAGCGTGCGGGAAGTTGCGCGGGGCCTTGACGTCCTGGTCGCGACCCCGGGGCGTCTGCTCGACCTCGTCGACCAGCGCGCGCTGCGGTTGCGCGAGCTGGAGATCCTGGTGCTCGATGAGGCCGATCAGATGCTTGATCTGGGCTTCATCCACGCACTTCGGCGGATCGTGAAGCTGATCCCGGCCAAGCGGCAGACGTTGTTCTTCTCGGCAACGATGCCGAAGTCGATCCGTAGCCTCGCCGATGAATATCTGCGCGATCCGGTCGAAGTGGCGGTGGCTCCGGTTGCGACCACTGCCGAGCGCATCGAGCAGCGGGTCAGCTTCGTTAATGGCGGCGAGAAGCAGGCGCTGCTCACCCTGTTCCTGCAGTCGGCACCGATCGACCGGGCGCTGGTCTTCACCCGCACCAAGCATGGCGCGGACCGCGTCGTGCGGCTGCTCGGCGCCGCCGGGATCGAGGCGAATGCGATTCATGGCAACAAGAGCCAGCCGCAGCGTGAGCGGGCCGTATCGCTATTCCGCTCTGGTGATGTGCGAGTGCTGGTCGCGACTGACATTGCCGCGCGCGGGATCGACATCCCGGGCGTCAGTCACGTCGTCAACTTCGACTTGCCGAACGTCCCGGAGCAATATGTTCACCGCATCGGACGAACGGCGCGCGCCGGCGCTGAGGGCATGGCGATCGCCTACTGCGCCGACGACGAGCGCAACTTCTTGCGCGACATCGAGCGGCTGACCCGTCAGAAGCTCAGCGTTGAGCCGCTTCCGGCAGGCTTCCTTGCGGCGGTCGAAGCGGTCAAGAATTTGCGGCCGGCACAACCTGCCAAGCCGCCCCGGAACCACCGCCCGAACCAGCATCCGGCGCATCGCGGCGACGCGAACCGCGCGGCTCCCGGGCGGCGGCGCTCTTCCCGCGCGCGCGCCCGCGCCCGCGCGTGACATTCCGGGTGGTTTCTCTATAGATTTCTCATGGCTACCGACCCCAATCAAAACAGCTATGGCGCCGACAGCATCAAGGTCCTGAAAGGGCTTGATGCTGTCCGCAAGCGCCCGGGAATGTACATCGGCGATACGGATGACGGATCCGGCCTTCACCACATGGTGTTCGAGGTCTCGGACAATGCCATCGACGAGGCGCTCGCCGGACATTGCGACCGCATCCTGATCACGCTCAACCCCGACGGATCGGTCAGCGTCGAGGACAATGGACGCGGAATTCCGACCGGAATCCATGCGGAAGAAGGCGTGTCGGCGGCCGAGGTCATCATGACCCAGCTGCATGCGGGCGGAAAGTTCGAAAACACGTCGGACGACAATGCCTACAAGGTGTCGGGGGGCCTTCACGGGGTCGGAGTCAGCGTCGTCAATGCCCTCTCCGAATGGCTGGATCTAACCATCTGGCGGGACGGCGAGGAGCATTTCATGCGGTTCCGTAACGGCGACGCCGAGGCGCCGCTGAAGGTAACCGGCAAAGCGGAAGGGCGGCGTGGAACCCGGGTGACATTCCTACCAAGCCCGGAAACGTTCAAGATCACCGAGTTCGACTTCGAGCGGCTTGAGCATCGCTTTCGCGAACTCGCCTTCCTGAACTCCGGAGTGCGATTGGTCCTCGCCGATGCCCGCCATGAGGAGCGCAAGGAAGTCGAGCTGTTCTACGAAGGGGGGATCGCCGCCTTCGTCAAATGGCTCGATCGGGCGAAAACCCCGCTGATGCCCGACCCGGTCGCCATCCATGGCCGTCGTGACGACATCGGGATCGACGTCGCGCTGGAGTGGAACGACAGCTATTACGAGCAGGTTCTCTGCTTCACCAACAACATCCCGCAGCGCGATGGGGGAACGCATCTGGCTGCGTTCCGGGCGGCGCTGACCCGCACGCTCAACAATTATGCCGACAAGTCCGGCGTGCTCAAGAAAGAGAAGATCAGCCTGACCGGCGAGGATATGCGCGAAGGCCTGAGCGCGATCGTGTCCGTCAAGCTTCCTGACCCGAAGTTCGGGTCTCAAACCAAAGACAAGCTGGTCTCCTCCGAGGTTCGTCAGCCGCTCGAGAGCTTGATGGCCGACAAGCTGGCGGAATGGCTGGAGGAAAATCCGGCGCACGCACGGACCATCATTCAGAAGATTATCGACGCTGCCGCCGCGCGTGAGGCAGCGCGCAAGGCACGTGAGGCAAGCCGCAAGTCGGCGATGGGCGTGGCTTCGCTACCGGGCAAGCTGCACGATTGCTCGGAGCGCGATCCCGCCAAGTCCGAGCTGTTCCTGGTCGAGGGCGACAGCGCTGGCGGCTCGGCCAAGCAGGGCCGCGACAGCAAATTCCAGGCGATCCTTCCGCTCAAGGGCAAGATCCTCAATGTCGAGCGCGCGCGCTTCGACCGAATGATCTCCTCAAAATAGATCGGAACGATCATCCAGGCGCTCGGCACTGGCATCGGCCGGGAGGAATTCAATCTCGAGAAGCTGCGGTACCACAAGATCGTCATCATGACTGACGCCGATGTCGACGGCGCCCACATCCGCACCCTGCTGCTGACGTTCTTCTATCGTCAGATGCCGGAGCTGATCGAACGTGGCCACCTCCTGATCGCGCAGCCGCCGCTGTACAAAGTCGCGCGCGGACGCTCCGAAGTCTATGTGAAGGACGATGCCGCGCTCGATCAATATCTCGTCGACGTCGGGCTTGACGGACTGGTGCTCGAGTCCCCGGCTGACCAGCGCTCCGGCCGTGATCTGGCGGAACTGGTCGAGCATGCGCGCCGGATGCGCACGCTGATGCGCTACGCTCCGAAGAAATATGACCCGGCACTCCTCGAAGTCCTTGCGCTGCGCGGGGCCCTTGATCCCACGCTCGACCGCGAGGGCCGTTCGGCTGCGATCTCGTCCGTTGCTTCGTGGCTCGGTCAAAATGACCCGCAGGCCGCCTGGTCGGCTGAGCTCGCGGCCGAGGGCGGTTATCTGCTCCGCCGGCTCTGGCGCGGAGTCACCGACGCAACCATCGTCGAACCAAGCTTCCTTGCGTCGGCGGAGGCGCGCAAGCTTAACGCGCTCGCCGCTGAACAGACCTCCGCCTACACCGTTCCCTCGCTGCTGCGGAACGTGAAGAAAGGCGCTTTGCAGGCGGAACTTCAGGCAGAGCCCGCGCAAGAGGACGGAGATCCGGAAGCCGTTGAAAGTGCGGAACCCGCCCCAACCGAAGCAAAGTCGCGGACAGAAACCATCACCCGCCCTTCGGAGCTGCTCGAGGCGGTCCTTGCCGCGGGACGCAAGGGGCTCTCGATCCAGCGCTACAAAGGTTTGGGTGAAATGAACGCCGAGCAACTGTGGGAAACGACGCTCGACCCGTCGAACCGATCCCTGCTTCGCGTCGAAGCCTCGCAGGCCGATGTTGCCGATGAGATTTTCACCCGGCTGATGGGCGACATCGTCGAGCCCCGCCGGGAGTTCATCCAGGAAAATGCGCTGAGCGTCGCGAACCTGGACGTCTGAGGAACTCCCCCGCGTGCACGAAGTTGGCCGCAAGATGAGCGACCGGCCGTCGATCACTGTCGCGAGCTATAATATGCGCAAGGCGCTCGGGACCGATCGCAAACGGCGGCCTGATCGGGTGCTGGACGTCTTGCGTGAAATCGACGCCGACGTGGTTGCGCTTCAGGAAGCGGACCGGCGGTTCGGTGGCCGGGCGAGTGCAGTGCCACACGACCTGATCCACGGCACCAGCGCCTACAAGCCGGTTCCACTTGGCGTCCGCCATGTCCGCTGGCTCGAGCGAATCCCCGGGGGCCATCATGCCGAGCGGCTCCTCCAAATGGATACCCGCAACATCGGCTGGCACGGCAACGCGATCCTGGTGAAGCGGGACGTCGGCGTGATGGATGCGGTGGCGCTCACCTTGCCGACGCTGGAACCCCGCGGCGCGGTGTTGGCAGAGCTCCTGATCAACGATGTTCCGGTGCGGGTGATCGGCATGCATCTTGATTTGTCCGGACTGTGGCGGCGGCGGCAAATGCGAGCAATCCTGCAGACGATCAACGAACGGCCGCAGAAGATGCCAACCGTGCTGATGGGCGATACCAATGAATGGCGTACCGCGGCCGGCTGCCTACGCGACCTCGGGCCCGACTTCCGGTTGGCCCCAACCGGCCCCAGTTTTCATTCCCGGCGGCCATTTGCCGCCCTCGACCGGATCATCGTCTGCGACCAGCTCCAAATCGACTCGTGCGGTACCTTCCACAGCGAGGCTGCGCGGATGGCGTCCGATCACCTTCCCGTTTGGGCGCGGCTGATCGCCTAGGCGGCCTTTCCGGTGATCAACCGCTGCCGCCGCCGCTCAACCGACGATCCAATGTTCATCGCCTCGCGATATTTCGCGACGGTTCGCCGGGCGAGGTCGAAGCCCTGCGCCTTGAGCAAGCCAACTAGCACATCGTCGCTCAGCACTTGGGTTTCCTGAGCGATCAAACGGCCGATCGCATTCTTGACCGCCTCAGCTGACGCGCCGTCCGCCCCGTCCCCGGCCGCAACCCCGGACCCAAAGAAATATTTCAGCTCATACGATCCACGATCGCACAGGAGGGTTTTGTTGGCGGCAACCCGGCTGACAGTTGATTCATGGAGACCGACCGCGTCCGCGACCTTGGCCAACGTGAGTGGCTTCAGCGCGGATACTCCGCAGGTAAAGAACCGCTCCTGCTGCTTGACGATTTCGCTCGCGACTTTGACGATGGTGCGAGCCCGCTGATCCAGCGCCCGAACCAGCCAACTGGCGCTCGCCAGCTGGTCGCCGAGCCACGCCCGCGCTTCCTTCGACGCCGCGCCAGCGCGCAACTCCTGGTGATAACGGCGATTCACAATCAGCCGCGGCAACGTGGCTGAATTGAATTCAACCCGCCATCCGTCCGCATCTCGCCGCACCAGCAAGTCCGGCGCTGGCGGAACGGCCGCAGCCGTCGTGAAACGACACCCCGGCTTGGGATCGTAGTTCCGAAGCTCGCGAATCATCTCCGTGAGATCTTCGTCGTCCACCTCACAGATCCGCTTGAGGGCCCCTCGCTCCCCACGAGCAAGAAGATCGAGGTTCGCGATCAGCCGCTCCATCGCCGGATCATAGCGATCGGCCGCCCTGGCCTGGAGGCTGAGGCATTCCGCGAGGTCGCGCGCGCCGATGCCGGGAGGATCAAACCCGTGAACGATCGTCAGCGCAGCTTTGACCTGCGCTGGATCCGTGCCGGTCGCCGCCGCAATCTCCGTGAGCGGGGTCAGCAGATAACCCGTGTCTTCGAGTTCATGGACAATGCGCGCGGCAAGCTCGCGGAGCTTACCATCTACAGAGCCAAGCTGGCCCAGCAGATGATCAGCAAGCGAATCTGTGCCTATGCTCAAGCGGTCGAAATCAAACGGCTGCTCGGCGCTGTTCAGCGGCGCATCCGCGAAGCAGTCATCCTGCCTAGCCGCTGCATTCCAGTCATAGTCCAGCGGCATGTCTTCGGTGCCGATGCGCGATCCAATCAGTTCGTCGGCCCCGGGCGGCTCAGGCTCCGCCGCGCCTGTCTCACGGTCCACCGTCGCGACCACGGACTCACCACCGTCTGCGGAGACAATGTCGAGCAGCGGGTTGGCCGCAACCTCAGCCGTGATGGCTGCTTCGAGTTCGACATTGGACAGCGCCAGCAGACGGATTGCCTGCTGAACCTGCGGGGTCATCACCAGCGTTGCGGCTTGGCGAACCTCAAGACGCGGGCCGAGTGCCATGGCCCGGCAGTGTTACAGTGCGAAGCTTTCCCCGAGGTAAAGGCGACGAACCTGCGGGTCGGCGACCAGCGCCTCGGGCGACCCTTGGAACAGCACCTCGCCGCCGTAGATGATACAGGCGCGGTCGACGATCTCCAGCGTTTCACGAACGTTGTGATCGGTGATCAGGACTCCGATCCCCCGTTCCTTGAGATCGTGAACGAGGTGCCGGATGTCGGCGATCGAAATCGGGTCGATCCCCGCAAATGGCTCGTCCAGCAACATGATTGAGGGTTCCGCCGCGAGTGCCCGGGCGATCTCGCACCGGCGCCGCTCCCAACCCGGCAAAGCCATCGCGGGCGACGACCGCAAGCTGGTCAAGCCAAACTCCTCAAGCAGTTGCTCAAGCCGTTCGGCCCGGGCGCTCGCATCCGGCTCCGCCACCTCGAGGACCGCAATAATGTTCTGCTCGACCGTGAGGCCACGGAAGATCGATGTCTCCTGCGGAAGATAGCCAAGACC
This sequence comes from uncultured Sphingomonas sp., assembly GCA_965653215.1. Lineage (GTDB taxonomy): Bacteria > Pseudomonadota > Alphaproteobacteria > Sphingomonadales > Sphingomonadaceae > Sphingomicrobium. The sequence continues at coordinate 21,381 of CBFGZJ010000004.1, forward strand.
GAGGATTGCCCTGCGGTACATTGGCAACGCCGTGATGTCCCGCCCGTCCAGCTCGATCCGGCCGCTGTCGGGCTTGACCAGTCCCATGACCGAATAGAAGCAGGTCGTCTTTCCGGCGCCGTTCGGCCCGAGCAGGCCGACCACTTCGCCGCGGGACACGCCGAGGCTGACGTCATGAAGCACTGCCCGGCCGTCATAGCTCTTAGCGATCGAATGGACTGCCAGCCCTCCGGCTGGAGCAAGCTCCACGCTGGCTTTTGGATCGAGAAGGGCCGCCTTGTTCATCGCTTGCGCGATCAGCTGCCCCGCCGTTGCGGAACCGTGAACCGGCCCGTAACGCGCCCCCCGCTCTGCCCCACACCGGGCGCTCCACCATCGATCACCGCACGCCCCGTCGTCAGATCAATGACCAGTCGCGAACCGTTGATGTTCGAGTCACCGCGCTGCAGTTGAACGGAGCCGATGAGGGTGATCAGCTTTCGATCAAGATCATAAATGCCGAAATTGCCACGCGCAGTTTCAGAGGGGCTCCGGACCACGACCCTTCCGCTGGCGTCGAGGCGGCGAATCTGAATACCCTCCCCGCCGGAGTAAGCGACCGTCAGGCGATCCGTGTCCAACGTCAGATCGGCCTGGCGCACATGGACGTTCCCGCTGAAGACGGCCCGATCGGCGCGTTCCTGCACCTCGATCCGATCGGCCGCGACATCGACCGGAGCATCGGAATTGTGGCCCTTCAGCGCTGACACGGGCTCTTGCGCAGAGGCAAGACCCGTCAGAGCGCATCCCGCGACCAGGATGGCGATTGGCAGCAGCCGCTTCATTCTTCTCATCTGACCGCCCCCTGCACGATTTTCAAGCGAACCCCGCCGTCGAGCACAACGCGCTGCTCAGCGATATCGGCGGTCAACCGCTGTGCGCTGAATTGCCCAAGCCGCATCGCCCCGGTTGCCCCCCCGTTGCTTTGCACCATCCGACCTTTGAGGTCGACGATTGCCCGCTGCGTGCTTAGCCGATAGCCGTCCGGTCCGACCACCCTGATCTGATCCGGGATGGTCACCCGTTGGGTTTCAAGATCATAGCGGCCGCGCGGCGCAGTGATGACTGCCGGCCCGCTCTCAAGATCGAGCCGCGCGCGCATGCCGCTGATATCAACAATCGGCACGTCCGACGTGCGCTGCAACGCTCGGTCTGCCTGGACAACGAATTGCTGCCCCTTGTCGTCCTGACCGGTGTACCGCGCACTTTCGACGCGCATGCGCTCCTGCGACCGTTCGACCTCCTTCTTGTCGAGGATGAAGCTGACCTCCCCGTCATCCCGAAGGGGAGACATGACGAGGAATGCAAACAGAACTCCGGCCGCTGCCGGCAACAGCACCCGCGCGGAACGGATCACCCCGTCATGGCGGCTACCGGGCTCGGCCCAGTGCCGCTTCACGGCCCGCTCGCGAACTGCCGCGTCAGACATGGGCGAAGATATCCTGCTCTTCCCAGCCAGCCAGGTCGAGGAGCGCGCGGTGCGGCAGGAAGTCGAAGCAAGCTTGGGCCAGATCGACGCGATTCTCGCGCTCAAGCCGCTCATCGAGCTTGGCCTTGAGCGCATGGAGGTATCGCACGTCGCTGGCAGCATAGTCACGCTGCGCATCGCTCAATTCCGGCCCGCCCCAGTCGCTGGTCTGCTGCTGCTTGCTGATGTCCTGGCCAAGCATCTCCTTGACCAGCTCTTTCAGTCCGTGGCGGTCGGTGTAGGTCCGCACCAGCCGAGAGGCCGTTCGCGTACAATAGACCGGCCCCGCCATGATCCCAAGATAAGCGCGCATGATCGCCACATCGAACCGCGCGAAGTGATACAGCTTGAGGCGACTTGGGTCACCGAGCAGCGCCTTCAGATTGGGCGCGGAATAATCACTCCCGGGGTTAAACCGAACGAGATGCTCGTCGCCCTGACCGTCCGCCAGTTGAACGAGGCAGAGGCGATCCCGGCCGGGCCGCAGCCCCATCGCCTCGGTGTCGACCGCGATCGCACCTGCGGCGAATTGCACGTCGCCGGGGATATCTTCTTCGTGGAAATGCACGCTCATGATTGGCCCTGATGTAACCGCGAAACCGAGGGAATTCACTCCTCCTAGTCGGGGCAATAGCGGATCGACACCCCTAATCCACGGAATCGCTGGCTGCTGCCGAGTTTTTCTTGTAAGGGTGGCAGTGGTGCGCCACTTGTTCGCGCCTCGACCGGCTCGCGCCTTAGGCCCAGCGCGATGGTTTGAAGTTATCGGGCACAAGGAAGTTGTTTTAGGCATGGGTTTCGATCGAGGACGTAAGGGCGAGCGCGGAGGTCGCGGTCGCGACAAGCGCGATGGTTTTGGCGGTGATGATTTCGGAGGCGGCGATCGTGGGGGCTTCGGCGACCGCGGCGGCTTCGGAGCACCCCGGTTCGGCGGCGGCGGTTTTGGTGACCGCAGCGGCGGCGGCGGTGGCTATGGCGGTGGCGGTGGCGGCTTCCGTGGTGGCGGTGGCGGTGGCGGCGGCTTCCGTGGTGGCGGCGGAGGCGGCGGCGGGATGCCCCCACAGGTCGTCGGCGAGGGCAAGGGCGTCGTAAAATTCTTTAATCCGCAAAAGGGTTTCGGCTTCATCGTCCGCGACGATGGCGGGGAAGATGTGTTCGTTCACATCTCGGCTGTCGAACAGGCTGGTCTAGCCGATTTGGCCGATGGGCAGCCGCTCGAATTCACCCTTGTGGATCGCGGCGGTCGGATTTCGGCAACGAATCTGCGGATCGAGGGCGAGCCGATGCCCGTCGAGCGCAGCGGCGGCGGAGCCGGCTCGGAACGAGGCGCGGATCGAGGGCCGCAGCGGCAGCTGACCGGCGAGAAGGCGACTGGCACTGTCAAATTCTTCAACGCGATGAAGGGCTTCGGCTTCATCCAGCGCGATGACGGACAGCCGGACGCATTTGTCCACATTTCGGCCGTTGAGCGCGCGGGCATGGCCTCGCTCAACGAAGGTGATCGGCTCGAATTTGAGCTGGAAGTTGATCGCCGCGGCAAGACCGCAGCAGTCAATTTGCAGTCGATCGCCTGACCCGGTTGCCCTCTCCCCGGCGGGGAGGGGGTATCAGCTTACCAGCGCCATCAGCGCATCGATTCGATCGGCTTCGGCTGCGGGCTTGTCGCGCCGGATCCGGCTGATCCTGGGGAACCGCATCGCTAGGCCGGACTTGTGCCGCGTGCTGCGGTGGATCGAATCGAACGCGACCTCAAGGACCAGGCTCTTCTCCACTTCTCGAACCGGGCCGAATCGGTCGAGTGTGTGCGTGCGTACAAAGCGATCGAGCCAACGCAGCTCTTCGTCGGTGAAACCGAAATAGGCCTTCCCGACGGGGAGCAGTGAGCCGTCAGCCGTCCAGCAGCCGAAAGTATAGTCGCTGTAGTAGGACGAACGCTTCCCGGACCCTCTCTGGGCGTACATCAAGACGCAGTCTGCCGTCAGTGGATCTCGCTTCCACTTATACCACAGGCCAACACGCCGCCCCCCGAGATAGGGCGAATCGCGCCGCTTGAGCATCAAGCCTTCGATCGAGGCGTCGCGGGCGCCGGCGCGTAGCTCCTCGAGCGCCTCGAAACTCGGAGCGCTGATCACCGTGGATACGTCGAAGCGGTCAGGGTCCAGCTGCTCAGCCAAGCGTTCTAGGCGCGCACGTCGCTGAACCCAGGGAAGAGCGCGAAGATCTTCCGTGCCCTCAAACAGCACATCGTAGAGGCGGACGAATGGCGGATAAGCGGCACGCACGCGCGCCGACACCGTCTTGCGGCCAAGTCGCTGTTGCAGCGCGTTGAAGCTGGCAGCCGATCCGCCATGCGCGTCCGCTCCCTGTTCGCCCCCGCGAACAAGCAACTCCCCGTCGAGCGAGCCGGGAAGCCGAAATGCCTCTGCAACCTCCGGAAAACTGGCGGAGATGTCATCGCCGGTCCGGCTGTAAAGCCGGGTCGAGCCGCCGGCATGAACGAGCTGCACGCGGATGCCGTCCCATTTCCATTCGGCAGCAAACTCGTCGAGGCTGACCCGCAGTTCGTCGAGCGGGTGCGCGAGCATGAATGGCCTAAACAGGGGTACGTCGCCGGGCGCAGGAGGTCCCGCCGCACCTTCGCCCCACGCAAACAGCTCGCGGTAGGGCGGAGCTAGCCCATGCCATACTTCCTCGACCGCTTCGACGTCGAGATTGAACGCATCCGCAAAGCCCTGTTTTGAAAGCCGGGCCGACACCCCCACGCGAAGCGCTCCGGTTGCGAGCTTTAGCAACGCAAAGCGGCCGGACGAATCGAGATGGTCAAGCATCCGTTCGACCACCCGCGGCGCGTCCAGCCGCCCCGCAGAAGTCAGCCTGGCAACGGCATCGGAAAGACCGATGGTGCCGTCGTCGAGCTCCGGCGGCTCTCCGTCCGGAGCTGGCCAGAGAAGAGACACGGTCTCGGCCATGTCGCCAACATAGTCCCAGCTCATTCGGAGAAGGACCGGATCGATCCGCTGTTCGGCCAAGGCTCGAATCGCGGCCGGCTTCACTGTCGGAATGTCGAGCGATCCGGTCAGAGCCGCGAGCGCAATCCCTCGGTCGGGGTCGGGGGTCCTGCGAAGGTAATCGCCGATCAGCTTTAGTTTCGCGTTCCGTGACCGCGTATAGACCAGGGCATCAAGCAATTGTGAAAAGGCGCGCATGCCTCAATAATGCGCGAGCCGTGGGTTGCGGCTCAGCCGTCTCGAAAGCGGCTTAGCTCAATCGGGCTGCGACGGCAGCGAGGATCGCGGTGCGATCGCGGGCGGAGCCACTCTCCAGCGCTTCGTCCATATGTTCCATGCAACTGCGTACGGCGACCCGATGACCAGGCAAGAGGGCGAGCTGCGCTGAGCAGCCGGCGAGCCCCTCCACCGCTGTCAGCCCGTTTTCGGCCGCAAGCTGACGGATCGAATCCATGCGCTTGTAGATGTCGAGCGGGGACAGGCGTTCCCCGCAATTGCGAAAGTCGGTGAGCTTCTCGCCGATCTCGCGCCGGGCCCTGTCGATCGATTCGTCCACGGTCCACTCCTGCCTGTTATGCAGAAGCTCCACGAATTAGGTTAATCATTGGTGTTTAGGGGTCATCTTGACAAAATCCCGGCACCCGACCATGAGCGCGCGCTTGCAGCGGTGCGGCACGTACCGCCTTTTCTCTTTC
>CBFGZJ010000005.1:0-26229 GCA_965653215.1 uncultured Sphingomonas sp.
GGTGATCGCGCTGGGAATGAGCTATGCGCCGGCAGTCGACCCCCGCTCATTGGCCGAATATGGTGAAGTGGGTCGAGTGTCGGTCTACGCGCAGGGCGGCGACTATCACAAGACGGTGAAGAAGGCGCTGAAGGCGCTTGGACGCTGGCTGCATCAGCGGCATGGCGGCGAGCTCAAGGTGTTCGTCGATACTGCACCGGTCCTGGAAAAGCCCCTGGCGGCAGCGGCGGGAATCGGCTGGCAGGGGAAGCACACGAACCTGCTGTCGCGCGAGCATGGCAATTGGCTGTTCCTCGGAATCATCCTCACCAGCCTCGACATTGAGCCCGATCCGCCTGCCGTCCAGCATTGCGGAAGCTGCACGCGCTGCATCAGCGCCTGCCCGACCAACGCCATCTATGCCCCGCACCGGATCGATGCCCGCGCCTGCATCTCCTATCTGACCATCGAGCATGATGGGCCGATTCCCGAGAAGTACCGCGCTGCGATGGGCAATCGCATCTACGGCTGCGACGATTGCCTCGCGGCTTGCCCGTGGAATCGCTTCGCGGTGGCGGCTGCCGCAAATCAAGCCTTCGTGCCGCGCGCAGAGCTGACCGCGCCCGATCTGGCGGACCTGCTGGCGCTCGATGAAAGCTCCTTCCGTGAGCTGTTCGCCGGTTCACCAATCAAGCGCATTGGCCGTAACCGCATGATCCGAAATTGCCTGATCGCTGCCGGAAACAGCGGCGTGCCCTCCCTCGAGAGCAGCATCCGACCGCATCTCAAGGATCCCGACCCGGTTATCGCGGAGGCGGCGAGCTGGGCGCTGGCCCGGCTCAATGGCTAGCGAGGCGGAAAGCTCGCGATGCAGGATTGCCGATCCGTCTTGGCGCCCAAACTGGTGCGCGTTTCGACATAAGTCACGCGCTCGGCTCCGGAACCACTGGTGGGGGGGTAGAGGAACGCGTCAAGGATGCAGCTTGCCGACGCATACTGAAGCTTGATCCCGGGACCCTCGCGGACCTGGAATTGCGGTGTTCCGAAACGGGCATTCAGCTCGGCAGCGGTGAGCCCGATGATGTCACCCAAAGGACGCGGAGACGAAACCACAGGCTCCGGCTCGGGAGTGCTTGAGCAGCCGGCGGCAAGCAGGACGAGACCAAGAGTCAGACGACGCATCGACGGCCTTCTGTCACCGGCACGCCGATCAGGCAATCGGTTGCGGCGGCCGGATACCCCGGCTAACCGCCGCTCAACCCGCCCCAGCAACGGATTGTGCCGATGACCCAACCCCGCCTCGACGTGCTCGCGATCGGCAACGCCATTGTCGATGTGATCGCGGACACCGACGAGTCGTTCCTCGCGGTCGAGGGCATGGTGAAGGGCACGATGCGCCTGATCGACGAGGAGGAAGCCACCGGACTCTACGAGCGGATGGGTCCGGGGCGGGAAACCAGCGGCGGATCCGCCGCGAACACGGTCGCCGGACTGGCGGCTCTGGGACTTCGTACCGGCTTCATCGGCCAGGTCGCGGGCGATCAGCTTGGCGAGATCTTCCGCCACGATATCTGCAGCCTGGGGGTCCGATTCGAAACCGCCCCGCTGAATGGGACAAGCGCGACCGCGCGCTGCCTGATCCTGGTCACTCCCGATGCGCAGCGGACCATGAATACCTTCCTCGGCGCCTCCCAGCATCTGTCTTCCGAAGCGGTCGAGCCATCCCAAATCGCGGCGGCCGCAATCCTCTATCTGGAAGGTTATTTGTGGGATTCGCCGTCGGCCCGCGAGGCGATGGAGCAGGTAATCGCCGCCGCGCGACAGGCCGGACGCAAGGTCGCCTTTACCCTGTCCGACATCTTTGTGGTGGAGCGTCACGCCGCCGACATCCGGCGACTGCTCAACCAGAGGCTGATCGATATCCTGTTCGCCAATGAGGCGGAACTGCTGGCGCTCGCCGGAACCGAAGATCGCAACGGGGCGATCGATGCGCTGGCGCCGTTGGTGCCGGTGCTCGTCGTGACCCGTAGCGAGCACGGAGCAATCGCCGTGGCCGGTGGAGAACGGGCGGAAGTCGCCGCCGAGCCAATCCGCGAATTGGTCGACACGACAGGAGCCGGCGACCTGTTCGCGGCGGGCTTTCTCGCCGGCCAGCTTCACGGCGCCTCGCTTGAACAGTCCCTGCGGCTGGGTGCGATTGCCGCAGCCGAGGTGATCCAGCACTACGGCGCGCGGCCGGAGGCGGACCTCCGGGCGCTGACCAAGGATCTGCTCGGATAGTTCAGACCGCCGGGCTACCCTGGCCGGAGCCTGGCGGGTTCCGCGGCGGGTCAAGCGGATCACGTTCGTCTACGCCCGGGATCCCCGGCTCGATGTCATGGATCTCGGGCTCGTGGACTTCCACCAGTCCGCGGCCGAGATGACTGTGCCGGCGGCTGTAGCCGAAATAGACCAGCAGCCCGAACACCGCCCAGGCGGCGAACAGGGTGAGCGTGTAGCTGCCGAGCATGAAGAACAGATAGACCGTGCCGATCATCGCCAGCGGGGCGACCAACCATACCACGGGCGTTCTGAACGGCCGGTGCCGATTGGGCTCGACCCGGCGCAACACGAGCACGGCGATCGCCACCATGAAGAAGGCGAACAGCGTGCCCGAGTTCGAGATGTCCGCCAGAGCTCCGACCGGGAACAACGCGGCGAACAGCGCGACGAAGATGCCTGTCGTGATCGTCACGACGTGCGGCGTGTGGAATCGCGGATGGATCCGGCTGAACGCTTCCGGCAGCAGCCCATCCCGGCTCATCACGAAGAAGATGCGGGTCTGTCCGTACATCATCATCAGCACGACCGAGGGAAGCGCGAGGCCTGCCGCGAGACCGACGAGATTGCCGATCTGCCGCCAGCCGATCTCCCGCAAAGACCAGGCCAGTGCTTCCTTGGAGCAGACCACGGCTTCGGTTGCCTGCCCGGCGCAGGCGGCAGCAAATTCGGTACTTCCGGGCGCGATCCCCGTGCCATCTGGATTAAGCAGCGGCTGCGCTCCGACGCTTCCGATCACCCCGCTGGCGACCAGCAGGTAGAAGATCGTGCAGATTGCAAGCGAGCCGATCAGCCCGATCGGCATGTTGCGCTGCGGGTTGCGAGTCTCTTCGGCAGCGGTCGAGACCGCATCGAAACCGACATAGGCAAAGAAGATCGACGCTGCCGCCGCCGAGATGCCCGCAAACCCAAGCGGCGCGAAGGGCGTGAAATTCTCGTCGTTCATCACCGGCAGCGCCAGGACGATGAAGGCCGTCAGCGCCGTGATCTTAACCACCACGAGGGTCGAGTTGACCCACGCGCTCTCCTTTGTGCCGATGACCAGCAACCAGGTGACAAGCAGCGCGATGATGAATGCGGGCAGGTTGATGAAGCCGCCGGTCGCGATTGCGGTCCGGATCGCTTCGGTTTCAGCCGCTCCGAAGGTCAGCTGAACTTGCGCAACCAATGCGTTAGCGTTGACCAGCGCGACCGGAAGCTCGATCCCGAGATATTCCCGAAGCAAGCCAACGAAGTAGCCGGACCATCCCACCGCGACCGCTCCGGCGGCCACCGCATATTCGAGGCACAAGGCCCAGCCGACCATCCAGGCGAGTGGCTCGCCCATCACCGCATAGCTGTAGGTGTAGGCCGAGCCCGAGACCGGCACCATCGACGACATTTCCGCATAGCAAAGCGCAGCGACGGCGCAGACCAGCCCCGCGATCACGAAGCTGAGGAGCATTCCCGGCCCAGCCTTTTGCGCCGCCTCCGCGGTCAGCACGAAGATGCCGGTGCCAATAATCGCGCCGACGCCGAGCATGGTGAGCTGGAACGCGCCGAGTGAGCGGTGAAGCGCCTTCTTCTCCGCGGTGGCAAGGATCGCGTCGAGTGGTTTGATCCGGTCGAACAGCATCCCAATTCCCCCTCTGCCCTTTAGGAGAGCCTAGCGGCAGATAGGCCCGGTGCAAGAGCGGACTCCCACCGCATGGCGTTATTACCGCGCCAGCATCGGCCCGAGCGGCCCGCCGCCGAACACGTGAACATGCAGGTGACCGACCTCCTGGCCGGCACGCTTGCCCGTGTTGGCGAGCAGCCGATAACCCTGCACGACCATCCCTTCGCCCCGGGCCACTTCACCCACCGCTCGGATGAAGCCGACAATCTCAGCGTCGGAGGCTTTCTGAGAAAAGTCATCCCAGGAGACATAGGCGCCCTTCGGGATCACCAGGATGTGCACCGGCGCGAGCGGATGAATGTCATGAAAGGCGAGCGCGTGCTCATCTTCATAGACCTTGTTGCAGGGGAGTTCTCCCCGCAAAATCTTCGCGAAGACATTGTTCTCATCATAAGGCTGCGTCGCGTCGATCGGCATGACGACTCCTGCTTGACCGGGAATCTCCACCCGCTACCACGGACCCAATGACCGAGGAACCGCCAGAGAGCCTGATTCCCTACGACGAGATCGTGCAGGAGGCTTTGCGGGCCGTGGTTGGCCGGGTGCTTGAGACAGTCGGGGAGTCGGGTGGCCTGCCTGGCAACCACCACTTCTACATCACGTTCAAGACCCGCGCGGCGGGCGTGGACATCCCGAAGCATCTGGTCGAACGCTTCCCCGATGAGATGACCATTGTCCTCCAGAACCGCTTCTGGGACCTGAAGGTCGACGATCAGGCTTTTTCCGTCGGGCTGTCCTTCGGCGGCGTTCCGGCCAAGCTGTTCGTGCCATTCGCGGCCGTCACCGACTTCGTCGATCCAGCCGTCGATTTCAGCCTGAAGTTCCATGCCATCGGCGACCTCGCGCCCGAAGAGCATGAGGATGCGGAGAATGACGCCCCGGTCGAAGAGCGGGCGGACGACGGCTCAAACGTCGTGTCGGTGGATTTCACCCGCAAGAAGTAGGCGGGTTGCCGGCTCGGCCCTGCTTGTCACCCGAACCGATTTCGCGCAGGGCAGCGCCGCTCCATTTTGGATGCGAACCATAATCAACGAGATGTCACAGGGGACCACATGACAAATCATCGCTCGGAGACGGACAGCTTCGGACCGATCGAGGTGCCATCGGATTGCTACTGGGGCGCGCAAACGCAGCGCTCGATCGGCAACTTCCCCTTTGGACCCAACGAGCGGATGCCAGTCGAGATTGTCCACGCGCTGGGTTTCGTGAAGCAAGCGGCAGCGCGGGCGAATGCGCGGCTGGGGAACCTTGCCCCCGAACTCGCCGAAGCGATCCAGCAGGCGGCGGGCGAAGTGGCTCGTGGAGACCTCGACAGTCAGTTTCCGCTGGTGATCTGGCAGACCGGCTCGGGCACCCAATCCAATATGAACGCCAATGAGGTGATCGCGGGACGCGCCAATGAAAAGCTGGCCGGCAAGCGCGGCGGCAAGGAGCCGGTGCATCCCAACGACCATGTGAACAAGGGACAGTCGTCGAACGACAGCTTTCCGACAGCGATGCACATTGCGGCGGCGCGGGCGGTTCAGAAGAAGCTGATCCCGGCAATCCGGATGATTCAGGAACGGCTTGCCGACCAGGCAAAGCGCTGGGATTCGATCGTCAAGATCGGGCGCACCCATCTGCAGGATGCGACTCCGCTGACGCTCGGGCAGGAATTCTCCGGCTATGCCGAGCAGATGGCCGACAATCTGGCGCGCGTCGAAGCGGTGATGCCCCGGCTCCTGCGTTTGGCGCAGGGCGGCACCGCCGTCGGCACCGGGCTCAATGCTCCCAAAGGCTTTGCCGAGGAGTTCGCGAAGGATGTTGCGAACCTGACTCAGATGCCGTTCACGTCGGCCCCCAACAAGTTTGCGGAGCTGGCGGCTCACGACACTCTGGTTGAGTTGTCAGGAATCCTGAACACGATCGCGGTCAGCTTGACGAAAATCGCCAACGACATCCGCTTGCTCGGATCCGGGCCCCGTTGCGGTCTCGGCGAGCTCAAGCTTCCCGAGAATGAACCGGGCAGCTCAATCATGCCGGGTAAGGTCAACCCGACCCAGTGCGAAATGCTGACGATGGTCGCTGCCCAAGTCATGGGCAATCATGTGGCGGTGACCGTCGGCGGGCTTCAGGGCCACATGGAGCTGAATGTATTCAAGCCGTTGATCGGCGCGAACGTGATCCGCTCGATCAACCTGCTGACGATCGGCATGGAGAGCTTCACCAAGCGCACGCTAGACGGACTGGAACCGGATGAACGGCGCATTTCCGACCTGATGAACCGGTCGCTCATGCTTGTAACCGCGCTGGCGCCGGAGATCGGCTACGACAACGCCGCCGCGATCGCCAAGCACGCCCACAAGAATGGGCTGACGCTGAAGGAAGCAGGCATTGAAATGAAGCTGGTCGACGAGGAAACCTTCGATCGCGTCGTCAAGCCGGAGATGATGCTTGGGCGGTAGGTTCGAAATCCGACCGCGGGTCGCTACCCTGACTGCCAGGTGCGAAGCCAGTCGCTCGGCGCCAGCAGCATCCAGACGTTCAGGGTTAGATTGTCGCGGATGACGACCAGCGGAACGATCTCGAGGATCCCGACCAGAAGCACGGAAGCCCAGAGCGGGAGCTTGCGCGCGGCCAGGAAGCCGACCGCCATCATCGCCACATCGCTCATGCTGTTGAGCACGCTGTCGCCGTTGTACCCAAGCGCAATCGTCGCCTCGCGATAGCGGGCAATGATCACCGGCGAATTCTCGACGATCTCCCAAGCAGCCTCGATTAGCACGGCAATCAGGAAGCGCCGTTCGATCGGCAAGCGCTTCCCAACCACCCACAAAGCGGCGTAGAACAGCACTCCGTGGATCACATGGCTTGGGCTATACCAGTCCGCCAGCATTTGGCTGGTCCGGGCACTCGTCGCCGAATTCACCCACCAGTCCACCGCGCCGCAGGTGCAGATCAGCGGCCGCCCCATAAGCCATAAGATGCCCGCCGACGCTCCGGCCAGCAGCAACGCGGTTGTGTAGTTGGATTGCTTCCTTGTCATTCTCGGCCCGCTAAGGCCGCCTCACGGACTTGCCAAGCGGTGCCGACTGTTTGAACAGTCCGTCCGTCATGCTTCGCCTCTACGGACCAGCTTGCGACGGAAGCATCATCGATGCCGCCCATGCCGCATCGCTCCCGGAAGGCGCGACCTGGATCGATCTTGAGGAGCCGACGCGCGCTGAAGAAAGGCTCGTTGAGCGCTGGCTCGGGCTGGAAATTCCAACCCGCGAGGAAATGGCGGAGATCGAGCCCTCCAGCCGCCTGTACGAGCAGAATGGCGCGATCTACATGACGCTGTTCACGCTTGCTGGGGTCGAGGAAGGCTCACCGGTCAGCGAGCCGATCGGGTTCGTGCTGGGCGAGCATCAGCTGGTCACCGTTCGCTATCTGACGCCAAAGCCGATCCGTGCCTTCCAGCAGCATGTCCACCGCGACCCGTCGCTCGCCAGCAATGGCGTGACCGTGTTCGTCCGACTGCTGGACGCAATTGTGGATCGGCTCGCCGATGAACTCGAAGCGTCGAGCGCGGAGATCAACCGCATCTCCAGCCAGATTTTCCGGCGGAGAGTCGACAATCAACGGCGAAACCAACCGGCGCGCCTGGAGCTGCTGCTGATGCAGATCGGCCGTGCGCAAGATCTACTGTCGCGGATCCGGGAAACCGCCGTTAGTGCCAGCCGTCTCGTGTCCTTCTTCAGCGCCTCCTCGAAAATGCAGGAGGCGAGCAGCGGACAGCGGGACCACGTCCAAAGCCTCAGAACCGACCTCAGCTCGCTGGTCGATCATGCGAGCTTCCTTGGAGACAATTTGACGTTCCTGCTCAATGCGTCGCTGGGGCTCATCAGCATCGAGCAGAACGCAGCGATGAAGCTGTTTTCCTGGGTCGCGATCGTGTTCCTGCCGCCGACGCTGATCGCCGGCATCTACGGGATGAACTTCGCGCATATGCCGGAGCTGAACTGGCTGTTCGGATATCCGATGGCGCTGGCGATGATCGTCACCAGCATGATCGCCCCCTATCTCTATTTTCGCCGCAGAGGCTGGCTGTAGTCGGTACAGGTTGCCGCACACCGAGATCGCTCCCTTTCCGAAACGAAACTCAATCGGCGAGAACCGCGTTTCTGACGAATGCCCGAGGGTAACGGCAACAAGAGCGGCAAAAGTGCGATTGAGCGTATCGGTTGCATGGTGTCCGAATGGGTGGCTGACATTGCCGCTCACCCATATGCGCAGATCGGAATCATCCTGTTCTGCGCCGCATGGTGGCTGGTTGAGCTGCCGACCGACATCCTGACCGCGGCGCTCTCAATCCTTGCGATCACCCTGACCCAGATGGTTCTCAACCGCCAGAATGAGCGGGAGGGGATCGACCATATTCGCGACGTCGCGATGCACGCCAAACTGGATGAGCTGATCATCGCCAAGAAGAATGCGCGCAACGAAATGGCCGGGATCGAGGAATTGCAGGAAGAGGATATCCAGGTCCTCAAGGAAGATGTGAAGGAAGAGATTGATCACACCACCGCCGCGGGACTCGGCCCTCCAGAGAAGGAAGCAGCCAAGCAGGCCGTTGAGGTCGCGGCCGACAAGGCGAAGAAAGAAAGCCGATCGCGCGGCGGGAACAACCGTAAGCAGGCGCGGAGGAGTAGCTCCAAGGGCTGATCGTCGCGGGTTTGTAATCCTTGATTCCCTTGCTAAGGGCGCGGCGCGCCTCACCTTCGCAAGCAACAGGACATCGTGATGATCCCGACCGGCCAGGACAGCCTTCAGACCCGTTCGACCCTGACGGTCGGCACCAAGCGCTATGCTTACTACTCGCTGGAGAAAGCCTCGGCTGCCCTCGGCGACATCAGCCGGCTGCCGTTCTCGATGAAAGTCCTGCTGGAGAATCTGTTGCGGTTTGAAGACGGGGTCACGGTGACTCGCGACGACCTCTCGGCAATGGCTGACTGGCTGAAAGAACGGCAGATCACCCGCGAAATTCAGTATCGCCCCGCCCGGGTGCTGATGCAGGATTTCACGGGCGTTCCGGCGGTGGTCGACCTCGCTGCAATGCGCGACGCGATGAAGAATCTTGGCGGTGATCCGCAGAAGATCAACCCGCTGGTTCCGGTTCATCTGGTCATCGACCACAGCGTCATGGTCGATGAATTCGGCACCCCGAAGGCGTTCGAGGACAATGTCGCGTTGGAATATGCGCGCAACGCGGAGCGGTATGAGTTTCTGAAATGGGGAAGCCAGGCGTTCGACAATTTCAAGGTCGTCCCGCCGGGTACCGGCATCTGCCACCAGGTCAACTTGGAGAACATTGCCCAGACCGTGTGGTCGAGCGAAGACCAGACTGGCGAGACGGTTGCCTATCCGGACACGCTGGTCGGTACCGACAGCCACACCACCATGGTCAACGGGCTAGGCGTGCTTGGCTGGGGTGTCGGCGGGATCGAGGCCGAGGCGGCGATGCTCGGCCAGCCGGTCTCTATGCTCATCCCCGAAGTCGTCGGGTTCCGCCTGTCGGGCGAGCTCAAGGAAGGAATCACCGCGACGGACCTGGTGCTGACCGTGACGCAGATGCTCCGAGCGCGCGGCGTGGTTGGCCGGTTCGTCGAGTTTTACGGACCCGGGCTCGATACGCTGACGCTGGCTGATCGCGCGACGATCGCCAACATGGCTCCCGAATATGGCGCGACCTGCGGCTTCTTCCCGGTCGACGAACGCACGATCGACTATCTGAAGCTCACCGGTCGCGATGACGAGCGGATCGAGCTGGTCCGCGCTTACTGCAAGGCGCAAGGCATGTGGCGCGATGCGTCAACCCCGGATCCGCTGTTCACCGACTCGCTTGAGCTCGACATGAGCAGCGTGGAGCCGTCGCTTGCCGGTCCGAAGCGGCCGCAGGACCGCGTGGTGCTGAGCGAGGTGGACGACCAGTTCTGCGAGGAACTGGAGAAGAGCTACAAGAAGGCGCTTGCGGACCGCGCGCCAGTGGCCGAGGCTGATTACAGCGTTGGCAATGGCGATGTCGTGATCGCCGCGATCACCAGCTGCACCAACACATCCAATCCGTCTGTCCTGATCGCCGCCGGGCTGGTGGCGCGCAAGGCACGCGAGAAGGGGCTCACCCGCAAGCCGTGGGTCAAGACCAGCCTCGCTCCGGGGAGCCAGGTGGTCAGCGAGTATCTCCAGTCGTCCGGGCTCCAGCAGGACCTTGATGCGATCGGTTTCAACCTTGTCGGCTATGGCTGCACCACCTGCATCGGCAACTCGGGCCCCCTGCCCCAGCCGATCAGCCAGGCGATCAATGACAACGACCTGGTCGCCGTCAGCGTGCTCAGCGGAAACCGCAACTTCGAGGGCCGGGTATCCCCCGACTGCCGCGCCAACTATCTCGCCTCGCCGCCCCTGGTTGTCGCCTATGCGCTCAAGGGCACCGTCGCGAGCGACATGGTGTCGGAGCCGATCGGCAAGGGGAGCGACGGGCAGGACGTGTTCCTCAAGGACATCTGGCCGAGCAATGACGAGGTCCGGGGACTGATCGACAGCCACGTCACCTCCAATATGTTCCGCTCCCGCTATGCCGACGTTTTCCGCGGCGACGACCGCTGGCGCGCGATCGAAGTGACTGGCAGCGACACCTACAGCTGGCCCGCCGGGTCCACCTACATCGCCAATCCGCCCTACTTCGAGGGCATGACGATGACTCCAAAGCCGCTGACCGACGTCCACCAGGCGCGTGCGCTGGCGGTGTTCGGGGATTCGATCACCACCGACCACATCTCGCCAGCGGGATCGATCAAGGCGTCCAGCCCCGCCGGCCGCTTCCTGCAGGACCATCAGGTCCCGCCGGCCGAGTTCAACAGCTATGGCGCCCGGCGCGGAAATCATGATGTGATGATGCGCGGCACATTCGCCAACATCCGCATCCGCAACCGCATGCTCGACGGGGTCGAGGGCGGCTTCACCCGCTACGCTCCAACTGGCGAGACGCAGGCGATCTACGACGCGGCGATGAACTATGCGAACGATGGAACTTCGCTGATCATCCTCGCGGGCAAGGAATATGGCACCGGGTCATCGCGCGACTGGGCGGCCAAGGGCACGGTATTGCTCGGAGTGAAGGCGGTGATCGCCGAGAGCTTCGAGCGGATCCACCGCTCGAACCTGGTCGGCATGGGCGTGTTGCCGCTGCAATTCGCCGACGGCGAGTCAGCGACGACTCACGGGCTCGACGGAAGCGAGACCTTTACCATCGAAGGCATCGCCGAAATCCAGCCGCGCCAGGATGTCGCAGTCAAGGTCACCCGTTCCGACGGAACCGAGGTGACGATCACGGCGCGGTGCCGGATCGACACGTTCAATGAGCTGGAATATTTCCACGCCGGCGGGATCCTCCACTACGTCCTGAGAAAGCTGGCCGCCTAACGGTGGAGCTACTGATCGAGATTGCCGGGTGGGCGGCGGCGCTGCTGATCCTGGCAGCCTATGCGCTGCTCACCGCCGGCAAGGTCGATGCGCGAAGCCCGCTCTATCAGGGCATGAACGCTGCCGGTGCGATCGGTTTCATCATCAACACCAGCGCTCATGGCGCTTGGCCGTCCGCGGCGCTCAATGTCGTGTGGCTAGCGATTGGCGCGGTCGCGCTGGTTAGGATTGTTCGGCAGCGCTAGAGCGCAGCGAAGGCCTTCGCGTGGGCCACGTCGCCGCGCGGTAGAAGCTTCTCCGTAAGCGGCAGCATCATGAAATACGCGCCGGCATAGGGGCTGGTGAACGGACGCGCGGCAGCCACCGAATAGCCGAACCGGCTGTAATAGGCCGGCTCGCCGAGCACGAAGATCGCGTCCCAGCCTTCGCGGCGCGCACACTCATGCCCAGCCTCGATCAGGCAGGAGCCAATTCCTTGTCGCTGCTGATTTGGAAGAACAGCTATCGGTGCGAGCGCGAGCGCCCGGAACGGTGCTGTCATCGGCGAGAACAGGATGTGCCCGATGATCCCGCAGTCGCGTTCGGCCGCGAGCTCGACCACGACATCGCCATCGCCGCGCAATTGCTCAACCAGATTCGCTTCGGCTGGACTTGAAAAAGCCGCAAGCAACAGCGCACGAATTTCCTGATGGTCACTCGGTCCGGCAGTGCGGATGATCATAGCGTCGACCGCAGCCAGTCGGGAATGTTCGCGCCCTCCAGCTCGTCCGCCCGCCGGTGCTCCACTGCCAAGCCCACCTCGGAATAATTAATCTTGGTTCTTGGCCCGGGAGCGTCAGTCTCAACGACCAATAGCCGGCGGTTGACCTTCTGCCGCCAGTTCATGCGGGCGGTATTTTCCTGGCCGATGAAGCAGCCCTTCGTGAAGCTGACGCCGTTCAACTCCGCCGCGTTGCATTCGAGCCAGAGGATGTCGCCTTGTTCCGCCTGTCCCTCACACACGCCGAGCCGCAACCGGTGTTCGCGCCAGCCACTCGCCGGCTCATCGGGCGGGGCGATCCATCGCCATCCAAGATCGGCGAGGCGGGGGTCTGGAACTCCCTCCCCCGCGTTCATCGACCAGTGGACCGCCAGTCCCTCATCGCGTTCGATGGAGATCGGACGGCGCAACCGGTAGATGGCGAGCCGCTTGATCAGCGCGTCGGCACCCGCAGCTTCGCAGTCGAGCAAGAGATCCTCGCCATCTTCCCACACCAGGAAGTCGAACAGGCATTTCCCCTGTGGCGTTAGCAGACCGGCCCACACCGGCAGCGATCCGGTGACATCGTTGGTGACCAATCCCTGCAGGAAGCCGCGAACATCGTCGCCAGACAGCCGAATGACGGCACGGTCCTGAAGGGTGGTCGCGGGCATGTCCGTCAGTTAAGGGGCGCCGGTGACAATGCAAACCCTGACAATTCGCCGGCCCGACGACTGGCACGTTCATCTGCGCGACGGCGCCATGCTCGAGGCGGTGGCGAACTACACCGCCCGTCAGTTCGCGCGAGCGATCATCATGCCCAATCTGACGCCCCCAATCACGACAGTTGCGGCATCGAACGATTATCGATCGCGAATAATTGCAGCGACGGAAGCAAGCTTCACTCCGCTGATGACCTGCTATCTGACCGATGGCGCGGACCCTGATGAGCTGGAGCGCGGCCATGCCGAGGGCGCGTGGGTCGCGGCCAAGCTCTATCCGGCACATGCAACGACCAATTCCGCATTCGGGGTCACCAACGTCCGCCACATCGCTCCAGCACTAGAGCGGATGCAGGCGATCGGAATGCCCCTGCTCGTCCATGGCGAAGTGACCGATCCCGATGTCGACGTGTTCGATCGCGAGGCGGTGTTCATCGACCGCGTACTCATCGGCCTGGTGCGGGATTTCCCGGCGCTGAAGATCGTGTTCGAGCATATTACGACTGCCGAAGCGGTCGATTTCGTGAAGGATGCGGGCCCGCAGGTTGGCGCCACCATCACTCCGCAGCATGTCATCATCAACCGCAATGCGCTGTTCGCCGGAGGGTTACGGCCGCATGCCTATTGCCTGCCCGTCGCGAAGCGCGAACACCATCGGGTCGCCGTGCGGCGGGCAGCGGTCTCTGGTTCGCCCAAATTCTTCCTAGGCACCGACAGCGCGCCCCATGCCCAAAACGCCAAGGAATCGAGCTGCGGCTGCGCCGGCATCTTCAACGCGCCGTTCGCGCTGGAGACTTACGCCGAGGTGTTCGAGGAGGAAGGCGCGCTCGACCGGTTTGAAGGCTTCGCGTCGGAACATGGTCCGCGTTTCTACGGCCTACCGCTCAACGACGGGACGGTCACGCTGGAACGGGTTGAAACCGTGGTGCCCGAGACTCTTGCCGCAGGCGAAACCACGCTCGTCCCCTTCCATTCCGGCCGGGTGCTGCGCTGGCGGTTCGCTGGTTGAACCTGCGTGCAGCCTCCGCTACATCCGCACCGCCGCCGGGGCCTGGAGACGTGGGTGAGTGGCTGAAACCAGCGGTTTGCTAAACCGCCGTAGGGGTAAATCCCCTACCGAGGGTTCGAATCCCTCCGTCTCCGCCATGCTTTACTGAAGTCCTGTGTTTGTCCGGTTTCAGATCACAAGCCGGGCGCCATTATCTTGCCCCATGTACCGAAGTGAGTCGCTAAGCGCGGCATCGGTTTGCAAGTTCTTCAAGAATGGCAAACCTAAGGCGGCAGTGTCAGCCACGGGCAGCCAACTTCACTATTACTGCTGATAAGGGGGCAATTCCCAGATTACCGGTCGAACGGCTCGCGGGCTTAAGGGCCAGTCTTGCTTCCCGGCTGCCAAGTGACGATCCGCTCAATCTCGCAACAACCTGGTGCCGCCCAAGCGGCACATCGACGCGGGTCGCGACCTCTTTATTGATGATCGCGAGCAGCGTACCAGCAGCCGAATCCGCTGCATAAGCCGTAACGTTGAGGCCATGATCCGTGATCGACACGGGCCGCATGCGGGAGCCAGCAAACAGACCAGCGAATTTCATGCCCCAATACACCGGCTGCGCTGTTGTGCGCCCGTCGATATTTCCTATCGGCGTGTAGAAGGGACGCGGCCGAAGCTGCGCGTCCGGCAACAACTTTTCCCCAGGAAGCCCGCCAACGGAGTTCGCGACGGCTGACCCCTCACCGCCGTGAAAGTTCACCCCCGCATATCCGAGCGACATCAGTGACAACGAATAATCCGCCGCCCAGAGAGCAGCTACATAGGAATCCGAAACGCCGGGTTTACCGCCATGAAAGCAGCTGTTGGTCTCCGTGACGCGGTAAAGCACATTCATGTCCCTAGCCGCCCCGCGCGCGATTTCTGCATTCGCGGCAACCATCTTTGTCGGCCGGAGCAGGCGCTCAGGCGTAATGCTGGGCGGGCCACCCACGTAAAAATGGTGCGATAAGGATTCGATGGGTGGAGTATTGCTGAGGGCAGGCCAGCGCTTAGCAATCTCGGCAAGCCAGTTCACCCTGACGGCCGCCTCTGGCAGTACGAACCGGGCATGAGGGGTGACGGCCATAATGGCCTGAGCCGCCGCGAACCATTCAGCGAGGAAGGTGTCGACATTCCACTTGGCGGGATCGCGCAAATGAAACTGGAAGACGTCCACTTCGTTGCCAATGGCGAAAGCCAGGAGACGCTTGCCGAGGCGCTTCTGGACATACCCCGCCTCACGGGCGAGGTCGGCGGGACGGCCGGTTCCCAGGTTTAGCCCGTAGATGCACCGCCAGCCGGTGGCATCGAGAAACTTCGCCAAGGCATCGATCGCAGCAGGCGTGACCGCATAGCTGGTGTCTGGGCGCGCTTGACCTGCCACGACTGGACGAGTGACACGGGGCGCTGGCGCATCGCCGGGAAACTGCTTCCACCACGAAAACTCGCTCGTATTACCGCCAATGCGCAGAATGCCGTTAGACGCCAGATCGCGGAAGGCCTTCACCAAAGGCCGGTTTCGCGCGGTAAAGAAATCAGACGTTTCGAGTTGCTGGGTCTCGTAGGAAAGGCCAAGAAAATCATGAGGGACCAAAGGGCCGCTTGCTCTCGGCGAGAGTGACACCGACATCGTGGTAGCCGCCTCGGCAGCGGCGGTTGTCAGCGCACCGACAGCCGTCAAGAAGCCGGTTCTTAAAAGTGTGCGGCGGTCAATCATGTTTGTATCTTCCCAGCGCCTTCCGGACGCACAAACTTCTCCTCGAAGCTGACTGCCATCCCTTAGCTTCACCCTGCTTCGCACTCACAGTTCCCCACCGTCCAATCATTTGTCCAGCAACCGAAACTGGTTTATATTCTAATGGTTGCGGATTGGCACCGGCGGGTGAACGAGGACGCGCTTCCGTCTGGAAGGAGCCGCGCGCATGACGACTTACTTCTTCCATTTGCGGGATGGGGTGGATCTGCTGCTCGATCCAGATGGCCGTCGTCTGCCAAGCCTCGATGCGGTTGCCGCTGCGGCGATGCGCGAAGCACGCGCATTGATCAGTGCGGAAGCGATGACCGGCAAAATTTCCCTGATCCCGCACATCGATGTGGAAGATCAGGACGGGACCGTGGTCCACAGTCTGGCCTTCGAGGACGCGGTTGAGATCGAGCGGCCGCAACTCGCGGGGGCTGAATGATCAAACTTCGCTCGACTCGCGCTGCGCCTGCGTGGCTTCCCTGCACAATCCGGTCAGCTGGCGGCGGATCGACGGCCAGGACAAGTGGTTGAGGACGTCGCTATAGCCCTCCCGCTGAAGACGCACCCGAATGTCAGCAACCTTTGCGCACTCGCCGGACCGGGCAAGGTCGAAGGCCCTCTCCAGGATCGTTCGATCTTCCATGTCTCCCTCCTACCATGGGTGCACGCCCAAGACCCTGATCCAGGATAGGATGCGCCCGGCGGCATTTGGGACTTGGGGGCAACCGGGACGCCAAACTTGATCAGCATTAGCGGCAGCCTGACTGATATAGTTGATGATCAACGGATCGTTCAGTGCTCAGGGCGGTTGTGTCAGCATAACTGCGACACCCCGACCGCCTCTTCGGCAAATGACAGCCGCCCAGGCAGCCCAGGCCAGTAGGACGGCGTCATGACTTCGGAACAACAATCTCCTCTGCAGCCCCTCCTGCGCAAGCTCCAGCAGTGGCGCGAGCTTGATCTTATGGATCAGGAGGCCGTGCTTGGGCTTCCCTTCCGGCTGGAGCTTCTTGAACGGGGTCAGTACATCGTTCGAGAGGACGACAAGCCAAGTCATAGCTGCGTGATCGTTTCGGGCTTTGCCTACCGCCATAAAATCGTCGCCGACGGCGGGCGCTCGATCAATGCGATCCACATGCGCGGAGACATGGTCGATCTGCAGAATTCCCTGCTTCGGCTTGCCGACCACAATGTGCAGGCGCTGACGCAGTGCAAAGTCGCATTCATTCCTCGTGATTCGTTGATTGAGCTGGCATTCGCCCATCCGGCAGTCGGCATGGCGATGTGGTATGACACGCTGGTGGATGGATCCATTTTTCGAGAGTGGATCGCGAACATCGGAAGGCGGAACTCGGCGGCGCGAATAGCGCACGTATTATGTGAGTTCGCGATCCGGGCCGAAACGGCCGGCCTCGGCGACAGAACGCATTACGAGCTGCCGATGAGCCAGGAACAATTGGCCGACGCGACGGGTCTCACCCCAGTTACCGTGAACCGGACGCGGCAGGCGCTTCGATCGGGCGGTGCGATCGACCGCACCAAGCGGTCCGTGGCGTTAGCCGATTGGGACAAGATCAGCGGGATCGCCGATTTCAGAATGAATTATCTGCATTTGCCACAGTAGCCCTGATCGCCGTCCGCGCCGCGCATTTCGTAACACCGCCGCAACGAAGCGCGATCGATTTGCTTACTGTTCAGGGACTGACCCTATTTATGGAGATGAGCGGGGTGGTGAATATAGTCAGATCTCCTGAAAGGCTGGAGGCGTCGAATGGCATTTGCGTCCGGGCTTCGCGAATCGCTGCAGCTTCGCGCTAGCCGAGTCGAGTCAGAATTCAGCCGCGGGGCGAGCCTGGAGGAGGTCCTTAGCGCCGACCTGATGGCGGTCGAAGCGATGGCGGAAGGCGACCTGATCGCTTCCATTCTATTGCTGAGCGCTGATCGCAAGCGACTGTCGCACGGAGCTGCGCCCCGACTTCCACGATCCTACCGCGAAGCCATCGATGGTGTGGAAATCGGACCGCGCGCGGGCTCGTGCGGGACTGCGGCTTATTCCGGCAAAGCGGTCTACGTGACAGACATCGCGAGCGATCCGCTCTGGGCTGACTACCGGCACCTCGCTCTGCCGCACGGTCTGCGGTCATGCTGGTCGACACCGATTCGGGACAAGGCCGGAACCGTCATCGGAACGTTCGCCATCTATCATCGCACCGTAAGCGGCCCGTCATCGTCAGAAATCGAAGCGATTGAGCTTATTACCGATCATGTAGCCGAAGCCATCATGTGGGCTCGCGAAACGGGGTTGGTGCGGGAGCCGCTTCCGGCGCAAGCACGGCGCGCAAAACCCGGCGCTGACAATGACCCGGGGGTCGGAATCGACCGCTTGCAACTAAGCCTTCGGCGGCTTGAAGAATTGGTGGAAGACCTCGCCCGTCTCGCTCAAGCCACAGATTCGATGGAGTCCAAGGCTGGCCTGAACAACGCCGTTGATGACATTCACAGCCTGCTCGCCGCCGTGCGCCAGCAGATTAACCGCCACGAGCAGCTGGATCGCTAACCCGCTCGCTCGTTCCGCTGGCGATTGGAAACGAACGGACCGCGGCTTCGCACGTTGTGGGGGGCTCTAGTCAGCCCGAGGCGTTCCAATGTCCGAAACAGACGAGCAGGTGCGAGACGACGCACCAATCACCGCGTCCAAGACCATCAAGCCTGACGCCCACCTCCTGGCGGAGACTGTCACGATCGCCCGCCCGTCCGCGGAATTGTTCAGCTTTTGGCGGGACGTAACAAATCTCCCCCGCTTCATGGAAAACATCGAAACGATCGAACGGATCGACGATCGGCGATCGCGCTGGACGGTGAAGGCGCCCGCGGACCAGACGGTGAGCTGGGTTTCAGTTATCACCCACGAAGAACCGGGTCGCTCGATCAGTTGGCAATCTGCTCCGGACGCCGACATCGAAAACAACGGCAAGGTCGAGTTTATCGGTGCGGGCGAGCGCGGCACAGTCGTGCGCGCGGTCATCGCCTATCGCCCGCCGGGCGGCACCATTGGCAAGCTCGTCGCCAAGCTATCCCAGCGCGAACCGCGCATTCAGAGCCGGCGCGATCTTCGCCGACTGAAGCAGCTCATGGAAGCCGGCGAGATCGCCACCGGGGCGCGCAATAACCGATTGCTGGCTGAGCAGGAGGACGATTGATGAAAGCGCTGACGTGGAACGGCAAGCATGATGTCCGCTGCGAAACCGTTGACGATCCGGAGATCCTCAACCCGCGGGACGCGATCATCAGAGTGACTTCGACCGCGATCTGCGGGTCAGATCTACACCTCTACGACGGCTACATCCCAGCGATGAAGAAGGGCGATGTCCTTGGCCATGAACCGATGGGCGAAGTGGTCGAGGTCGGTTCCGAAAGTACGCTCAGGCCCGGGCAGCGGGTGGTGATCCCCTTCACCATCAGCTGCGGCCGCTGCTACCACTGCAAGAAGCAGCAGTTCGCCGGCTGCGACAACGGCAACCCTGCCGACAAGCAGGATCTCGGGCGCGAAGCCTATGGGGTGCCGATGAGTGCCGCGCTCGGCTACAGCCATTTGACCGGCGGATATTCGGGTGGCCAGGCCGAGTATCTGCGGGTGCCTTTCTCCGATGTCGGACCGCTCGTCATTCCTGACGATAGTCTCGACGACGATCAGGTCCTGTTCCTCAGTGACATCCTCCCGACCGGATGGATGGCCGCAGAAAATGCGGAAATTGAGCCGGGCGACATCGTGGCGGTGTGGGGATGCGGCCCGGTCGGGCTGTTCGCGGTGCAGAGCGCCCTGCTGATGGGCGCCGCCCGGGTGATCGCCATCGATCACTTCCCGGCACGGCTGGAACTTGCCCGCGGCTTTGGCGCCGAGACGATCAACTATGAAGAGACGAAGGTCTATGAAGCGCTGATGGACATGACCGGCGGGATCGGCCCAGACGCCTGCATCGACGCGGTCGGACTGGAAGCGCACGGTGCGTTTGCCGACAATATCCTGGACCAGATCAAGGTGTCGACGTTCCTCGGCACCGACCGCGCCCATGTCATCCGGCAGGTCATTCTTGCCTGCCGCAAGGGCGGACGGGTTTCAATCCCAGGAGTGTATGGCGGGTTTGTCGACAAATTCCCGCTGGGCGCGGTTATGGAAAAAGGACTGGCAATCCGCACCGGGCAAACTCACGTGCAGAAATACATGCGGTCGCTTTACGAGCTGGTCGCGGAAGGAAAAATCAATACGACTTTCCTGATCAGCCACTATGGCAGCCTCGATGACGGTCCTGAACTGTATCGTCAGTGGCATGATGAGCAGAACAGTTACACCAAGATCGTGCTCAAGCCGGGCGGGTGGAATGAGAAGCTGGCCGCCTGACTGGCGATCGGGAGAATAGAACCGCTGACGTTGGGCTGCCCATTGCCGCGTGAGCTGAAGAAACCCTCGTTGTCTTCGCGAGTTTCCGGAGAAGCTTCTTCAAAGGAACCGCCATGCTGTTCAAAAAATACGGCTATGCTTGGGTCACCTTGGGCTTCTTTCTCGGCTCCCTGCTTCTACACTGGTATTTCGGCTGGAACACCTATGTCGAGGAAGCCGCCGAGCACGGTCAGACGCCAGACCAAGTCAGCTATCTCAACGAGATGCTGCGCGATACGTTCGAGAATTGGCAGTCCGAGTTTCTGCAGCTGCTATGGCAGGTCTGCGGGCTGGCCTATTTCCTATATGTGGGATCGCCATCGTCGAAGGAAAATGACGACCGGGTTGAGGCGAAAATCGACGCGCTGCTGATCATGCAAGGCCAGGCCGGCGCCGAAGTCATGGCCAAGCTCGACGATCATTATCTTCGTGTCCATGGCCATGCCGAACCGCACGGACATGGCGAGCTGCAGGACATCCTGGGATCGCTTCGGCAGAAGGACCGACAGGCCCCGGCAGAAACTTAGTGCCGCACTTATCGATGCGGATCACGCCCGGTTAGGTCACCCGGCGTCCACGCGCAGCCGTGTGAGGCGAATCGACTTGATCCGCCAGCCGTCGCTCAGCCGCACATAACGCTCGTGGTAATGACCATAGCCGTGGAGCCAGCGGAACGGCAGCGGGGAGCCCTCGCTGACCCACAGTTTGTCTTCCATGGCCCAGATCCCGGAGGCGAAGTCCGGCGTCTCGATTGTGATTTCCGGCATGTGCCCATGGTGCACCGTCGTCACCGGCTCGAGGATCGGACGGAGCTTGGCGATATATTCGGCCGCCCCATAGGTCAGCTGGCTCTCGTCCCATTGGACCGCGGCGGCGCGGAAATCCGCCTCCAGGTCCGGCGCGAAAACCGCCTCCAGTCCGGCCCAGTCCTTACTGTCCATGGTGCGGAAATAGCGCGCTTTAAGAGCAGTGATTTCAAGCACCGCGGTAAGAGTTTCTGAATCGGTCATCATACCCATCAGAATGAAGTTTGTGGGCGATCAGGGTCAAGCAATGGCCAGCTGGCGTCCTTGTCGGAAATCACACTCACCGGCAGCGGCCAGGAGATATTCAGAACCGGATCATTGTACCGTACGCCGCCCTCACTCGCTGGCGTGTAGTAACCCGACACCAGATATGTGACCTCAACATCGTCGGTCAGCGTCTGGAAGCCATGGCCGAACCCAGGTGGCACGTACAGCTGCCGCTGATTTCGGTCGGCCAGCTCAAAACCCTGATGCTTGAGAAAGGTTGGGGACCCGCGGCGCAAGTCGACGATTGTGTCGACGATTGCCCCGCGGGTGCAGCGAACGAGCTTCGCTTCCGTATCAGGGCTGCGTTGATAGTGAAGGCCGCGCAGCGTCCCCTTCGTGGCCGATACGGACACATTCTGCTGAACATAGTCGGTGACCAGTCCGTGCGCGGCGAACTCCTTGCGGCACATCGATCGCGCGAACGTGCCTCGCTCGTCCCCTCTGGTTTCCAACTCGATCAGCCACACATCCTTGAGGTTGGTCGGATGAAAAATCATTGCGCCATCGCCCGCGCCGGTTGCGTCGCCGATGCGAACATCGCGCGCTGCTCCTCGTAAAGCCGATCAGCAGTCCGGCCGGCAGGGAACTCGACATCCCCAAAAGTAAGCGGCTGATCCTCTGCCACATCACGCACCAGGGTTGCCCCAACGGCTAGCCCCATCGGCAGCAGCCCTTCCGCTTCCATCACCGAATAATTCTCGGCAACTCCGTAAGCTTCATATCCGCCGAACTGGCTGATCCTGTCACCGCGGCGAAGCGCTTTCTTGGCGACTGCGATCACGCCTACTCGTGGCCCGGCCTGAGGGGCAAGCACCGCATCCCCGAAAAGAACCGCCCGGGCGACCGAGGTTGGAACTTCGAAATGGCAGAGGTGGTAGGGTGTGTAGAAGCAGTAATAGGGTCCGGCGCCGAGCTTGTAGAGAGCAAGATAATGCTGCTGGCGGGGGTCGTCGCACGTGCCGAGCACGAACACGCCAGGTCCGGGTCGCGCGCCAACCACATAGTCGACGATCCCGGTGTCACAGCCCGCCAGTGCCGCTTCGAACCCGCTGACCGTCTCCTCCAGAGGAACCAACGGAGCAGTCGGATCACCCCCGGAAAAATCGGGCCCGATCATTCCCCGCTGTGCAACGGAAAAGCCAGTGCCGTTGGCGACGATCGCCTGTTCGAACGAGATTTTGGTGCCGTCCGCGAATGACGCGACCATCTCCGGCTTCTGCCCCCAGCGCTCGGCGAATTGCTGTTGCGTCGTTGGATTTCGCTTCGGATCGTGCAGTCCCTTGATGTTCCCGCACAGCCGCGGCTGCACCCCAATGCCCTGGACAAAGCGGAAAAGGTTCATCTCAACGCCTGGCTGGTCGCCGTCGGAAAAGCTGTAGATCACGCCCGCAGAGTCCGCCTTCGCCCTGAGGATTGGGCCGACCGTTCCATCCAGCTCCGCATTCATCTGGACGACATGCTTGCCGGCAGTGATCGCCGCCAGCACGACCTCGGCGCCATAATCGACCGAGCCGGTCACCTCGATCACCGCATCGACACCATCAGCAGCGACGAGTGCCAGCGCATCCTCGGTCGCGACTGGCTGCCCAGCCGCGATGGTTCGTCCAATTGCGGCTGGCCCTTCGACCTGAACTGGCTCGATGCCAAGCTGCCGCCATGCATCGAGCGCAGGTCCGATCCTCCGATTGGCGATGCCGACCAGCTGCATCCCCTTGGTCACGGTCACAATTTGCCGGGCAACACCCGAGCCCATGAAGCCGGCGCCCACCAGCCCGACCCTAATCGGACGGCCTTCCGCCTCCAGCTTGGCAAGGGCGGTGTCGACAATGATCACGCTGCGACCTCGACCAACTCCGGACTGGCTGGACCCGCCCAGCGCAGATCGGAACTGAGACGTCCCGCTGTAATGTGATCCTGCAGCACCTTGAGCCGGATCCAGTTTGAAGTGCGGAAATTCGGGTCAGCGAAGCCCATCCCACTGAGCCCCGCGACTAGACGCTCAACGGATTGCTGCAAGCTCAGTGCGGGCTGATGTGCGGGAGCCAGCTTCGCGAACAGCCCGAAGTCGACCTTGTACGACCGGCTGTCCGCCGGAGCGCTGGTGTTGATCGACACCTTCGTTCCCGGCACCGCGGCGGCGACCCGTTCGGCCAGTTCGCGCACCGTGTAATTGCCCGCATCCTTGCCGGCGTTCACCGTGAGCATTCGCCCGCCGTTCGACGCGTCCCGGCTGGCTCCCCACTCGATTGCGCGGGCCATGTCCGCGACGTCGATCAGGGGACGCCAAGGCGTTCCATCGCTGAGCACGGTGATCTCACCGCTGGACAGGGCGCAAGCGACGAAATCGTTCAGCACCAGATCGAGCCGAAGCCGATCGGACATCCCGCAGGCGGTGGCGAAGCGCAGGCAGGTGATCGTCATGTCCGTATCGAGTTGCGCCAGCCCCTGTTCCGTGCCGATCTTGGATGACGCATAAGCCGTCATCGGGTTCAGCTCATCGTCCTCCCGCCGCGCCGGGCCAGACGCGACTCCATAGACGCTGCAGCTGGATGCAAAGACGAAGTTGCGGACTCCTGCGGAACTGGCAAGCTTCGCCAGCCCAACCGAGGCATCCTGGTTAATCGCGCGAGTAACCTCCGCGAAACGGTCCCCCATCGGGTCGTTTGAGATCGCCGCCAGGTGAACGACCGCATCGACGCTGCTCAGCAGTTTCTCGTCGATCGTCCGCACGTCCCCGAAAATCTGCCGGTCCAGCAGACGCTCCGGAAGGAATTCGCACCCGGTGAGGCAATGGGCGAAAAAGCCACTGTCGAAGCCAATAAGTTCGGCCGCCGGCCAGACTGACCGCAGGCGACGGCCAACCGCAGGGCCGACATAGCCCATGTTCCCGGTGATCAGAATCTTTTGCATTGGGTAACTTTCGAGCGGCGAGTCGAACAGGATGCCGCTCTCTCGCCCGAGATACGGCAGCGCCTCTACATCCTTCTTCAGAGAGAGGCGCGTCAAGCCGCCGGAGCAGCAAATCCCGCAATGAGACAGGCCCCAATGGCGCCGCGTTGAACCGCGGTGTAGCCTCGGCGGCGCCCAATCAGGATCGTCAGCCGAACCCATGCAGCCAAGCGTCGTTGTCGTCGGAGCCGGAGTGGTTGGACTTGCGGTCGCTCGAAGTCTGGCCGCGCGAGGGTACGAGCCCCTGATCCTGGAAGCCGAGACTCAATTTGGCACCGGGACCAGCGCCCGCAACAGCGGGGTCATCCATGCAGGCATCTACTATGCCTCCGGCTCGCTCAAGGCGCAGCTGTGTGTTCGCGGGCTCGAGCTGCTCTATGACTATTGCGAGCGCAACCAGATCCCGCACGCGCGCATCGGCAAGATCATCTTCGCTCATGACGAGGCGCAGATTGGGAATCTGGAGACGCTGGCTGCCGCGGCGCTGGCCAATGGCGCTCCCGATTGCAGGCTCGTCGGTCCGGCCGAGGCCGCGCGATTTGAACCGGCCCTCTCATGCCGCGCCGCACTCCTGTCCCCGTCCACCGGGATCGTCGATCCGCAGGAGCTGATGGCGACTCTAGTCGGAGAAGCCGAGGCCAATGGCGCACAACTCGTCCTCAACACCTCAGTGACCGCCATCAGCCGCAATGGCGACCAGTGGGACATCTCTGTCGAGGGGTCGAGCGAACCGGCGCTAACCGTGGACCACGTCGTCAACTGCGCTGGCCTGGCGGCCCACCGGGTCGCGTCTTTGATCGAGGGGCTGGAGCCGCGGCATGTGCCGAAGGTGCGCTTCGCCAAGGGCAATTACTTCGCCTATTCCGGGCCTCACCCGTTCCGGCGGCTGGTCTATCCAATGCCGGAGCCGGGAGGACTTGGAACGCATCTCACTCTGGATCTGGCGGGCCAGGCGCGGTTCGGACCAGACGTCGAATGGATCGACGAGATCGACTATATGGTCGACGAGCGCCGCAAGGAGCGCTTCCTGACCGCAGCCCGCAAAATCTGGAGCGACCTTGATCCCGAGCGGCTCCAGCCGGCCTATTGCGGAATTCGGCCGAAGCTGGACGACGGCAGCCGCTTTTCCGACTTTCTGATCTCCGATCCCGCGGTCCACAGTCTGCCGGGGATCATCAACCTGTTCGGGCTCGAATCGCCGGGTCTGACCGCGAGCCTCGCCATCGGTGAGCTTGTCGCTGACCGTGTTGCGGCAGGAAAATAGGCTCGGACCTTCGGCCGCGCGTCACTCGCCATGCTGGGCCGCGAATGCGGCGGCGGCGCCATAGAGCCCCGGTTGCGGATGAGAAATCAGTTTGACGGGCACGCCGTTCATCAGCGTTTCGAATCGCCCTTTCCCGGCGAAGCGTTGCGCAAAGCCCGATCTGGGCAGATGGTCGGCCAGCCGAAAACCAAGCCCACCCGCGATGACGACTCCACCCGGGCCATGCGTCAAGGCGAGGTCGCCAGCGACCGCTCCAAGGCAGAGGCAGAAGCGATCAAGCGCCGCCGCGGCCAAGCTGTCGCTGCCGGATAGGGCCGCAGACCAGAGGTCCTTGTCGTTCATCGGACCGCAGACGCGCCCCTCAATCTCGGCAAGAACTTCGTGGATGTTGACCAGTCCCGGACCGGACACGATGCGCTCGATTGATACGCGCCGATACCGCTCCCGCATGCGCTGGAGAATGCGGTCCTCGATGCTGTCCAGCGGCGCGAAATCGATATGACCGCCTTCGGTCGGAAGAACATGATAGCTTCCGTCGACCCGCAGCAAGATCGCAACGCCAAGCCCCGTTCCAGGGCCCACCACGGTAATTACGCCATTGTCCGGCAACGGATTGGGCGGACCACAGACATAGCTCAGCTGGCTGGGATCAATCTGAGCGACCGCATGAGCAATCGCTTCGAAGTCGTTGACCAGGGTAAAGCGATCGACGTTGAGCTTCTCGCAGATCAGCGCAGGGCGGATCAGCCACGGATTGTTGGTCAGCTTGAGGACGTCACCGCGCACCGGCCCGGCGATTGCAATGCCTGCCGCGCGAGGCAGGGGGCGCTGCAGCTTCTGCTCGAATGCCTCCCAAGCAGTCTGCAGGCTGG